>JALORL010000150.1 GCA_025458915.1 Hydrogenophaga sp. | reverse complement strand
GAACTGTTGCGCCGACGCGGCTGGCTGATCGAAAGCGCCAGCGGGCACGGTGGCGGGGTGCGTCTGCCGCGCGATGCACTGCCGGCGAGTGCGCTGGTTCTGCGCGAGGAGCAGGCGCTGGAGCTGCTGCTGGCGCTGGCGGCCAGCGAGGCCCTGGGCCTGTCGCTGTCCACCGGCCTGGCCGGTGTGCGGGCCCAGCTCGCCAGGGCCTTTGCCCCGGCGGACCGTGCGCGCATCCGTGCCCTGCGCCAACGCATCCGGGTGTGCACACCGGCCTCGGACCCCGTGCGCCATACCCAGCGTCCCGAGCGGCCGCGGGTGCGGCACCTTGTGCACACGGCCTTTGTGCGCCACCGGAGGTTGGCGATCACCTACCGCGCGGTGGATGGGCGCACCAGCCGCCGCCGCATCGAATCGCACGTGCTGCTGCTGGCATGGCCGTTCTGGTACGTGTTGGCCTGGGACCTGGAGCGGGAGGCGGTTCGCACCTTCCGCCTGGACCGGATCGAGCAGGCCGATCTGTTGGAGGAGCCGTTCCGGCCTCGGCCACTGCAGCCGTTCTGGGACCACTGCGAAGGGGCGGGCTTCACCCTTTGAGCGTTTCGCAACGCCTGCCTGGAACCGAGACCTGCCCGGACGACTCCATGCCTCCAAGGTGGGTATGCGCAGGCCATCCGTGGTTTCCTGCGCAACCACCATGCCACCCGCCGTGCGCGGCGGAATCCCACTCGAAACGAAAGACGTCGCATGAAAACCCTGATCTGGGTCCTCTTTGTTGTTCTCGCCGGTCTGTGGACCGGGCTGGTTGCGATCACCGGGCAACTCACCGAATGGCTGCTCGGGGCCGTGGCGTCCGGTCAGGCCAGCGACCTGGCTGGCGCCGTCGGGCAGTGGCCGGTGCCCGCGTGGCTCGGCCTGTGGGTCGACACCGCATGGCTGCAGGCCGTGCAGGCGGCCACGGCGGACATGCTGCAGTGGCTGGGCCAGTGGTTGCCGGGCGCGGGCAGCCTGATGGCATGGATCACGCCGCTGCTGTGGACGGGCTGGCTGCTGGTGTTGCTGACCATGCTGGTGCTGGCCGGGCTGGGCCACTGGCTGGTGGGGCGCTTCGCGGGGACGTCTGCAGGGCCACGGCTGCCTGCCTGAATGCAGCCCTCTGGCGCCATGCGGATGACGCCGGTCGACCTCGGGTAGGCTTGCCGCATGAGCCAAGCCCGATTCGACTTCGACCTGCCCACGCCTGCCGAGGAACCCGCCGCGCCGCGACCGCCCCGGGCGGCGGCCGATCCCGAGCGCCTGGCGCAGAAGCTGGAGCGCCATCCCGACTACCGTGTGCTGCGCCGCCTGCAGCCCCGGCTCGATTTCGGGCCAGAGCCTGCCGGCGCGGCCGAGGGCTCCCCCCACCGGTGCCGTGCCCTGGTGCTGGACACCGAGACCACCGGGCTGGTGCATGCCACCGACCGGATCATCGAACTGGCCATGCTGCTGGTGGCGGTGGACGTGCGCACCGGCCAGCCATTCGGGCCGGTGCAGGTGTTTGAAGGCTTTGAAGACCCCGGCATGCCGATCCCGGAGAAGGCCAAGGAAGTCACCGGCATCAGCGACGACATGGTGCGTGGCCAGCGGCTGGACGACGCGGCCGTGGGGGCGCTGGTGGCGCAGGCCGACCTGGTGGTGGCGCACAACGCCGGTTTCGACCGCCCGTTCGTGGAGGCGCGCTTCCCCGCTTTTGCGGACAAGGCCTGGGCCTGTTCGTTCCAGGACATCGACTGGAAGGCGGCGGGTGCGGGCTCGTCCAAGCTCGGCGCGCTGGCGGCCGACCAGGGCTGGTTCTTCGACGCCCACCGTGCCCAGGTGGACTGCCATGCCCTGCTGCAGGTGCTGACCCGGCCGGTGGGCACCGACCTGCGCAATGGCTGGGGCCAGCTGATCGATGCTGCGGCCGCCACCCGCTTTCGCCTGCGCGCCGTGGGTGCGCCGTTCGAGCGCAAGGACTTGCTCAAGGCGCGCGGTTACCGCTGGGACGCCGAGGCGCGGGTGTGGTCCTGCATGCTGCCCACCGAGGCGCTGCTGGACGCCGAGTGCGACTGGTTGCGCACGGAGGTGTACGGCCGCAGCGGCGTGCGCCTGGAGGTGGAGGCGCTGGACAGCCGGGTGCGCTACTCGGCGCGGCCGGGCAAGCGGCTGGCCGTGGTGCTCTGAGCATCGGTACCGCGCCGGATGCCGCACCGCAGCATGCCCAAACCGGGGGGCATGCCGTCGGCGCCGGCATGTCTCTTATCCGACAGATGATGTAGCCGGCTATTACGTCCACCCTTGAAAAGGATGCTGGCCTGTGCCCACAATGGGTTGCCGGTATGTTCCGGACACACCCACAAGAGGAGACACATGAAGACAACCCAGCTCATCGCAGCATTGCTGCTTTCGGGGCTTGCCACCGGCGTGGCAGCCCAGGCCGGCAAGGACAACCTGGCCACCCTCAAACAGATGAAAGTGTCCGGCGTGGACCTCAACATCCCGCCGGTGCCGCAGGAGGGCAAGAACGCCGAGGCCATCAAGGCCAACCTGAAGAACGTGAAGTTGCCGCCCGGCTTCAAGATCGAGCTGTATGCCGTGGTGCCTGATGCGCGCCACATGGCTGTGGCGCCCAGCACCAACATGCTGTTCGTGGGCACCCGCAAGACCCGCGTGTGGGCGGTGACCGACCGCAACGGCGACGGCGCGGCCGACGAGGTCAAGCCCTTTGCCCCGTCGCTGAACTTCAAGGTGCCCAATGGCGTGTGCTGGACCAAGGACGGTTTCCTGATCGTGGTGGAACACAACCGCGTGCTCAACTTCCCGGCCGCCGAGTTCTTCTACGAAGGCCCGGACGTGGCGGTGATCGAGGTGGTGCCGCAGGGCGGGCTGATTCCGGTGGAGGAAGAGTCCTTCAACCACGGCGCCCGCACCTGCCGCGTGGCCGACGACGGCATGCTCTATGTGACGCTGGGCCAGCCGTACAACGTGCAGCCGGCCAACAAGGTGGATCTGTACGACAAGATCGGCATCGGTGGCATCGTGCGCATGAACGCGTTTGACGGTTCCAAGCGCGAGGTGTTCTCCCGCGGCATGCGCAACTCGGTGGGCATGGACATCAACCCCAAGGACAAGACGGTGTGGTGGACCGACAACCAGACCGACGGTCTGGGCGACGACGTTCCTCCGGGCGAGCTCAACCGTTCCACCAAGGTGGGTGAACACTTCGGCTACCCCTACTGGAACGGCAAGTTCAAGGTGGCTGGCACCTCTGCCGCGCCCGACCTCAAGGACATGAAGGAACCCGCCAACGCCATCTTCCCGCAGGTGGAGTTCCCGGCCCACCAGGCCCAGCTCGGCATGACCTTCTACACCGGCAAGCAGTTCCCGGCCAAGTACCAGGGCGGCATCTTCGTGGCGTCGCACGGTTCCTGGAACCGCAGCAAGGCCACGGGCGCGCTGATCAACTTCATTCCGCTCAACGCCGACGGCACCGCCGGCAAGTCCGAGGTGTTTGCCGACGGCTGGCTGGACGAGAACGGCGTCTACAAGGGCCGCCCGGTGGACGTGGCCCCGATGAAGGACGGCTCGTTGCTGATCTCCGACGACTACGTGGGCGCGATCTACCGCGTCACCTACGCGCCGAACTGATCGGGCCTCGGCCCTTCCCCCGCAGCGCAAAAGGTCCCTGCGGACCGTTTGCGCTGCTGTCTGCCTGAATGGAAATCCCCATGCGAACCCTTTTGTTGATGGTGCCGGTGGCCCTGGCCTCCGTACTGGCCAACCCTGCGCTGGCCGCCGACCCGGTGGCGGGCCGCACCAAGGCGGCTGCGGCCTGCGCCGTCTGCCACGGGCCCAACGGCGTGTCGATGGCCCCCAACGCACCCCACCTGGCGGGCCAGCCCGCCATCTACCTGGTGGAACAGCTGAAGAACTACCGCAGCGGCAAACGCCCGCACGAGGTCATGGGCGTGATTGCCAAGCCCCTGACCGACACCGAGATCGATGACCTGGCCGCGTGGTACGGCTCTCTCCAGATCAGCGTGCAGATGCCCTGAACGCGGCGTGCACCGTTCGCCTTCCCCCGCCTCCATCCCCCACTTGCCCTACCCAACATGCACCCGCCCTTCTTCCTCCGCACGGCTGTCGCCTCGGCCGTCAGCGTGGTCATTGCTTCCGCTGCCACCACCTTGTCCCTGGGCGCGCATGCCCAGACCGCCGCGCCGGCCGGTGCCCGTGCCGCTGAAGCGGCCGAGGGTGGCGCGCTCGCGCCGGTGGTGATCACCGGCAGTTCGGCGCCGGAGCAGCGCTGGCGCGGCGCTGCCACGGTGGATGTGATCGACGGCAGCGAGCTGCGCGACGGCCAGTTGCAGATCAACCTGTCCGAAGGCCTGGGCCGTGTGCCGGGGCTGGTGATCCGCAACCGCGAGAACTACGCCCAGGACCTGCAGGTGTCGATCCGCGGCTATGGCGCGCGCAGCACGTTTGGCGTGCGCGGGGTGCGCCTCTTTGTGGACGGCATTCCCGCCAGCGCGCCCGACGGCTCTGGTCAGGCGGCCAACTTCCCGCTCGGCAGCGCCGACCGGGTGGAGGTGGTGCGCGGTCCATTCGCCGGCATCTATGGCGCTTCCAGCGGCGGCGCCATCCTGCTCTACACGCAGGAGGGCGCGCAGCCGTCTGAAGTGCGTGGCGGGCTGGCGCTGGGCGACAACGGTCTGTGGCGCCTGTCCGCCCAGGCGGTGGGGCAGACCGGTACGGCTGCGGCCCCGGGCTGGTCGTATGCGCTGGATGCAGGCAAGTTTTCCACCGACGGCGCGCGTCCCCAGTCGGAGGCGCACCGCAGCACGGGCAATGTGCGCCTGTCTCGCGCGCATGAAGGGGGCCGCACCACGCTGGTGTTCAACCGCCAGAGCGCCAACGCGCTTGACCCACAGGGCCTGAGCCGCGAGCAGTTCGACGCCAACCCCGGGCAGACCGCTCCGCAGCCCATCACCTTCAACACGCGCAAGACCGTGTCGCAGACGCAGGCGGGCCTGGCCTGGGAACAGCGGCTGGGCAACGGTCACCGCGTCGAGCTGATGGGCTATGCCGGTGAGCGCAGCGTGCTGCAGTTCCAGTCCATTCCGCCTGGCGCGCAGGGTGCACCGGGCAGCTCGGGCGGGGTGATCGACCTCAACCGCGACTACTACGGCTTCAACGCCCGCTGGCGCCTGCAGCGCGACTGGCAGGGCGGGCAACTGGACCTCAGCGGCGGCCTGGCCGGCGACCGGCAGACCGATGACCGCCGCGGTTTCGAGAACTTCCGTGGTGCGCAGTTGGGCGTGCTGGGCGCACTGCGCCGCGACGAAACCAACCGGGCCACCACGCTGGACCCGTATGTGCGCGCTGCCTGGACCCGCGAGGCGCTGACCGTTGAAGGCGCGCTGCGGCGCGTGAACGCGCGCTACGAATCGGTCGACACCTTCCTCGCCAATGGCGACCAGAGCGGGCGCAACACCTACAGTGCCACGCTGCCGGTGGTGGGCTTGCGTTACCAGTTGGCTGAAGGCCTGCAGGCGTTCGCTTCGGTCGGGCGCGGGCTGGAAACCCCCACGTTGAATGAAGTGGCCTACAGCCAGGGCGGCAACGCCGGCTTCAACACCGCGCTCAATGCCGCGCGCACAGCGCCGAGGCCGGCCTGCGCGGGCGCAACACGGCGGGCCTGTGGAACGCCACGCTGTTCGACATCCGCACGAAGGACGAAATCGTGTCCGCCGGCACCCGCGACGGCCGCGCCAGCTTTGCCAACGGCGGCAGCACACGCCGCCAGGGCCTGGAGCTCTCGGCCGAGTACGGCATGGGCGACACCATCCTCACCACCGCCTACACCTACCTGCGCGCCCGCTATGGCTCCGGCACCGACAGCATTGCCGCCGGCAACGATCTGCCCGGCATCCCGCGCCAGCAGCTGTTTGCGCAGCTGGCCTGGTCGCCTTCGTTTGCGGCGGCACTGGGTGGCGTGTTCACGGTGGACCTGCGCCACACCGGGCGGGTGTTCGTCAATGACGCCAACAGCGATGCGGCCGAGGCCCACACGCTGCTGGGCCTGG
>JALORL010000021.1 GCA_025458915.1 Hydrogenophaga sp. | reverse complement strand
CGCCCACCACCACCGTGGCCATGCGCTCGGGCTGCAGCACCTTGCCGAAGGCACGCCGGATATCGGCCACCGTGACCGCTTCCACGCGCTGGGTCCATGTGTCCAGGTAATCGAGCGGGAGGTCGTTCCATGCGATGTTGGACACGTTGTCGAGCAGCTTGCGGTTGCTGTCGATGCGCAGTGCAAAGCCATTGACGAGGAAGGCTTTTGCAGCCTGCAGTTCGGCCTCGGTGGGGCCCTGCTCCACGAAACCGCGCAGGACGTCGCGAACAACACCCACCGCCTGATCGGCTTGGTCGGGGCGGGTGGTCAACCCGATCTGGAAGGCACCTGCGTGCAGGCCGGGGGAGAAATAGCTGTAGACGCTGTAACTGAGGCCGCGCTTTTCGCGCACTTCGGTGGTCAGGCGGGACACAAAGCCGCCGCCGCCCAGGATGTAGTTGCCCACGAACAGCGGGAAGAACTCGGGATCGTCGCGGGCCACGCCCGGCTGGCCGATCAGGACCTGGGCCTGGGCGGCGGCAAAGGGCAGGCGGATGTCGACTGGCTGTTGCAGTGCCTGTACCGGTCCTACGGCAGACAGGGGCTGGCAGCCGTTGCCCTGCACCGCCGCCATGAGCCGGTCCACGATGCGGTCGCTGAGCGCGCGGTCGATGGCGCCCACCAGGCTGACCTGCGCGCGGCAGGCCGCCACGTGCCGGCGGTAGAACGCCTGCATGTCGTTCACGCCGATGGCCTTGAGCGTGTCCGCGGTGGGTTCGAAGCCGTAGGGGTGTGTGCCGTACACCGCCTGGGCGAATGCGCGCCCGGCATGGGTGCCTGGCCGGTTCTCGGCTTCCACCAGGGCGGCCAGGGTGCGCTCTCGGTCGCGCTCCCACACGGCCTGTGGCCAGGCGGGCGCAGCCAGCTGCCGTGCGGCGAGCGCCACGGCGCGCTCCAGGAGCGCAGGTTCGGTAAGCGTGCGCAGCGACACACTGAACCGGTCGCTGGAGGCCTGCGCGCCAAACTGCGCGCCCAAGTCCACCCAGGCTTCGCTGAGCTGGTTTTCACCGAGTGCAGGCTCGCTGCCCTGTGCCAGCACCCCGCCGGAGAGCATGCCCGCCGTGGCGCTCGCGAGGCCGGCCTGGCTGGCGGGGTCGCGGCGGCTGCCGCCGTCGAAGTTGATCTGTACGTCGAGCATGGGCAGCGAGGGGCTGGCCACGAGATAGACCCTGGCGCCGCTGGGATGCGTCCAGTGCTCGATGGGGATGGCGGCTGCGGCCGGTGCAGCCCACAGCAGTGTGCCCAGAACCAGGGTCCAGGCAGCGGCTGGGAAGCGTTGAGTGAGAGAGCGTGGCATGAGCGGGTCCCGTGAGGCGCCGATGCGTCAGTGACGCAAGGCAGGGCGGTTGGACGATGAAGCGGCGGGAATCCGGGTGTCGCGGCGCCCGGGGTCGGGCACCAGAACACCGGTGGTGAGCTGGTCGTCCTTGAAGTGGCGCTGGGCGACCGACTGCACCTGCGCAGCTGTGACTCCCTGCAGCGCCTGCATGAGGCGTTCGCCGGTGTCGACGGGCATCCCGGTGACCCAGTAGCTGCCCAGCTCGCGGGCCTGGTTGAACACCGAATCGAGCTTGTAGATTTCACCAGCGGTCCATTGCGTTTTCACGCGGCGCAACTCGGCTTCGCTGATGCCTTCACGGGCGATGCGCTCGATTTCGCTGCGCAGGGCCGCGGCGGCCATTTCCGGGGTGACGCCGCGCGCCGGCACTGCGGTCATGGAAAACAGCTGCGGCCCGCGACCCAGGAGCCCATAGGAGGCACTGGCGCCGTCGGCAATGCGCTTGCCGCCGGTGCCCGCGCCCTGCACCAGCGCACGTTCGAGCCGGGCGCCGTCATAGCCGCTGAGCACGGCCGCCAGCACGGTCAGGGCCAGAGCGTCCTGCTGGGTGGCGTCGGTCGCATCGGGCTGGCCGGTCCACTGCGGAACTTTCCAGGCCAGGGCCACCAGCGCCTGGTCCACCGCAGCACGGTATTCGAGGCGGCGCGGGCCGGTCTGTTCGGGTTCTGCACGCGGCTTGCGCTGGGGGACGGCTCGGGCGGGAATCACGCCATAGATGCGCTCGGCCAGCGCGCGCACCTGGTCCACATCGACGTCGCCGGCGATGACCACCGCGGCGTTGGCCGGGCTATACCAGCGTTGATAAAAGTCGCGCACGTCGGCTGCGGTCATGGCTTCCAGATCGCTCATCCAGCCAACGATGGGGCGGCGGTAGGGACTGGCCGTGAACACCATGGCGTTGAAAGCTTCGAACATGAGGGCGCGGGGCGACTCTTCGGTGCGCTGGCGCCGCTCTTCCTTGACTACCGCGATCTCGCGGATGAATTCCTCGTCGGCCCACTGGTTGCGGGCGAAGCGGTCGGCTTCAAGCCGCATCACGGTCTCCAGCTGGTTCGATGGCACCTGCTGGTGATAGGCGGTGGCGTCGCGGCTGGTGAAGGCGTTGTCGCGCCCGCCCAGCGCCGCCACGCGGCGCGAGAACTCGCCGGGCGCCAGGTCGGGCGTGCCCTTGAACATCATGTGTTCCAGCACATGGGCCACGCCGGAGGTACCGTCCACCTCGTCGATGGAGCCCACGCGCACCCACAGCATGTGGGCCACGGTGGGTGCACGCCGGTCGGGCCGCACGATCAGGGTCATGCCGTTGGCCAGGGTGAACTGGCGGGCCGCCGGGGCGGGTGACTGGGCCATCTGCGGTGGCGGCGGGGCGGCTGGGGCGGGCGCGGTGGGCGTTGCCGCAAGGACCGGGGACACAAGGAGAGCGGCCAGCGCAGCAGCCCGGAGCGCGTCAGACAGGAAGACAGTGCGTTTCATAGAATGCGATGGACTCTCAAGTTGGAAATATGTTCTCGTTCTTTCGCAAAAAACCCCCCTCGCCCCCTCCTGCAGTGCCCGCACCCGAGGTGCCGCCCACCGCGCCTGCGGGCCCGGCAGCCGAAGCCACACCGGCGGTGTCGCCCGCACCTGCAGAGCGCAAGGGCTGGCTGGACAAACTCAAGCAGGGTTTGCGCAAGACGGGCAACAGCATCGCCACGGTGTTCACGGGCACCCAGATCGACGAGGCGCTCTACGAGGACCTGGAAACCGCACTTTTGATGGCCGACAGCGGTGTCAAGGCCACGGAATTCTTGCTGAACGACTTGAAGGCCCGTGTCAAGGAGAGCAAAACCACCGACCCGGCGGCGGTCAAGGGTCTGCTGGCCGATGCCATTGCCGACCTTCTGGAACCGCTGCAGAAGCCGCTGGTGATTGGCGAACACAAGCCTACCGTGATCATGGTGGCGGGGGTGAACGGTGCCGGAAAAACCACCTCCATCGGCAAGCTCACCCGGCATCTGGCCGACAGCGGGGCCACCGTGCTGCTGGCGGCGGCCGACACGTTCCGGGCGGCTGCGCGCGAACAGCTGGCGGTCTGGGCAACCCGGGCGGAAGGCAATGGCGAGGGCGCCGGCGGCAGCGTGGACATCATCACCCAGCAGGGCGGCGACCCGGCAGCGGTGAGTTTTGACGCGGTGACTGCCGGCAAGGCGCGCGGCCGCGATGTGGTGCTCGTGGACACCGCAGGCCGGCTGCCCACCCAGCTGCACCTGATGGAGGAACTGCGCAAGATCAAACGCGTGGTGCAGAAGGCGGAAGCCACGGCACCACACGAGGTGTTGCTGGTGATCGATGGCAACACCGGGCAAAACGCCCTGGCCCAGGTGCGCGCGTTTCACGAGGCGCTGGGCCTGACCGGACTGATCATCACCAAGCTCGACGGAACGGCCAAGGGCGGCGTGATCTGCGCCATCGCGCGCGAGAACCCCTTGCCGGTGTACTTCATTGGCGTGGGCGAAAAGCTGGAAGATCTGGAAACCTTCAGCGCGCGCGAGTTCGCCCAGGCGCTGCTGGCCTGACCAGTGTCCTGTTCAGCCCGCTGTCCAAGGGCGGATCGGTTGCGGCCGAAGGGGCCACGCGCATGGACCTTTGGGTCTGCAACGCATTTTGAACGCATCGTGGACGCATGCTGGACCATTGGGCTGAGCCGGTCCTAGCTGCGGTGGTCGGCCTCACCGGATTCGGTGTACTGGCGCCATTGCTTCATGGCGTTGCGCATGGTCAGCACCTGGCGCTCGAACCCCGGACAGGCTTCACACATGGCCATGTGCAGCCGCAACGCCAGCCGGTCGGACAGCGAGAGCGCGCGGTCTTCGCGGGCGATGAGCAGCGCGGAAACCTCTTTGCAGGTGCGGCGGAACGGGTAGTAGGGTTTCATGGCTGGGCAAACCAGTTCAATTCGAGACACTCGCGCAGACGAAGACGGGCGCGGTGGAGTTGAACGTACAGGTTGGTCGGCGTGAGCGAGAGTTCCTTACAGATTTCTTCGCTGGAGAGTTCCAGCCATTCGCGCATCAGAAACAGCCGCCCCTGTGTCGCGGGGAGTTTTTCGGTACAGGCTTCGAGCACTGCAAAGAACTGACGGCCTTGAAGATCGCGCTCGGGGTTGCCCCAGTCCGCAGGCTTGTCGGCGAAGTGTCCGTCGGTTCGGAAGGCCATGTGCTCCAGCGGGTCGGCCCGATCGTCGTCCGAGTCGCTGTCGAGCACGACCTCGCGGCTGCGCTGGCGGATGGCATCAACGATCTTGTGCTTCAGGATGCCCACCAGCCAGGTCTTGAGCTGGGAACGGGCCTGGAAGGCTTGCGGCTTGGCCAGGGCGGCCAGCAGCGTTTCCGACACGGCGTCTTCCGCCCAGGCGTCGTTGCGCAGTTGCAGGCGCGCGAAGCGCATCAAGTAATCGCGCAGGGCGACAAGCTGTTGTTCGTAGTCGGTGGGTGGGGGATGGGCCATGCGCTTCCTTTTGCCGCGTGAGTGTAAGGAAATTGCATGACTGTCCGACCAAGTCGGCATGCTCTGCCAGAGACCCTCCATGCATGTGACCGACCGCCCCCTTTCGTTGCCGCTGGTACCGACTCTCACACGCCGCCAGTGGCTGGCAGGGTGTGCTGCGCTCGGGCTGCCCTGGCCTGCCGCGGCGCAATCCGGCCCCTCCAGTGCAGCCGGTTCGCTGCCGCTGCTGGAAGGCACGGCACCGGGCGGTGGCAGCGTGCGTCTGGCGGCGTTTCGCGGCCAGGTGGTGCTGGTGTTTTACTGGGCAACAAGCTGCGCGGTGTGCCGCGACAAGATGGCCGAGCTGCGCGCCAACCTCGCGGGCTGGAAGGGCCAGCCGTTTGCCGTGCTGGGGGTGAATCTGGATGCCAACCTGCGCGACTTCCTGGCCTACGAAGGGCTGGTGGCGCAGACGGTTCCCGAGTCCCACCGCTTCACCTCGGTATCGGAGCAGTCCGCCGGCTTCCGCGACTCCATGGGTCGACCCGAACATTTGCCCAGCGCTTGTCTGATCGACAAGGAAGGCCGGCTGGTGGAACGCTACAGCGGCCGCATTCCAGCGTCGACCTGGGACCGCATTGCCGATCTTCTGTAAAAAATTTTGCGTCAGCCTGTAATGCATGGGTGTTCCTTTCGACTGAACCTCAACCGATTCGGGTGGCCCCTGTGGATCTGAACCGGTTGTTCGACCCTTTGCTTGTCCCTTTCACTTTTCAGGAGTGCATGAAATGAACCAACGTACCGTGATCACGGCTGCTGCCGCCTCGCTGATGTCCCTGGCCATGCTGTCGAGCCCGGCGCTGGCGCAGAACACCGCCAAGGAAAAATGCTACGGCATTGCCAAGGCCGGTCAGAACGACTGCGCCAACCTGGCTGGCACCCATTCCTGCGCCGGCCAGGCCAAGGTCGACAACGACAAGGGCGAATGGAAATATGTCGCCGCCGGTACCTGCAAGCAGATGTCCGGCCTGACAGCGGCCGAAGCCAAGGCTGCCATGGAGAAGGCTGCCATGGACAAGAAGGGCTGACGAGTCATGCAAGGCGCCGCCAACGACCATCGAACCGGGCCATCGCGCACACCGGTGGGCATTGGCTGGCGCCACGCCCATTACGCGGCGCTGCTGGAACAGCGGCCTGCGCTCGATTTCGTCGAGGTGCACTCCGAGAACTTCTTCGGTGACGGCGGAGCCGCCCTGGCCGTGCTGGCGCAAGGCCGCGGGCACTACCCGGTCAGCCTGCACGGCGTGGGTTTGTCGCTGGGGTCGGCGGATGGTCTGGACGAATGGCACCTGACGCGGCTGGCTCGGCTGGTGGACCGCATCGACCCGGTTCGTGTAAGCGACCACGCCAGCTTTGCCCGAACCGCGTGTTACAGCCCCGAAGCGCTGCACGCGGCCGATCTTCTGCCAGTTCCGTTCACCCGGGCGGCACTGGACGCGATGGAGGCCAACGTACAGCGCGTGCAGGCGTGCATCCGACGCCCGCTGCTGGTGGAAAACCTGTCGGCCTATGTGCAGTGGCGCGAAGCCGACATGGATGAGCCGACCTTCCTCACCGCGCTGGCGCATCGCACCGGCTGCCAGCTGCTGGTGGACGTGAACAACCTGGTGGTGAACGCCCTGAACGCCCGGCTGCGGGGCGATGTTCGCGACCCATTGGAAGCCTGCAAGGCATGGATCGATGCCGTGCCGGTGGACTCGGTGGGCGAGCTGCATGTGGCGGGCCATGTGGACGCTGGCGACATCGTGATCGATGACCACGGCAGCCGGGTCAGCCCAACCGTGTGGGCGGTGTACCGCCACGCAATCCAGCGGTTCGGGCCAGTGCCCACGCTGGTGGAATGGGACACCGATGTGCCGGCACTGGAAGTGCTGCTGCAGGAAGCGAACGGCGCCCGCGAACAGTCCACCCAGGCGCTGCAGCCCGGTCGGGATGCGTCCGAGCGCTGGCGGGGCCCCGTGTCCCGGGTCCCTGCATGAGCGCCGCCGCCGTCTCGGCACTTGCCAACGATCAGGCGCGGCTGGTGCATGCGCTGCTGGCCCGTCTGGACGCGCAGAACGACCCTCTGGCCCACGGCCTGCCTGCCGGGCTGGATGCGGCTCACCCCCAGGCCCGGCGGGGCTGGCTGGCCTATCGCGCCAATGCGCAGGCCCAGGCACACAGCGCGCTGGCGTCCGCCTACCCGGTCATCCATGCCCTGCTGGGCCCGGAGACACTGACCCGCGTGGCCCGCGACCTCTGGCACCGCCATCCGCCTGCGCGGGGCGATCTGGCGCAATGGGGCGCGGCATTGCCGGTGTGGCTCGAACGGTGCAAGGACCTGGAGGGACTGCCCTACCTGTCCGATGTGGCCCGCACCGAATGGGCATTGCACCTGGCAGCCACTGCCCGCGATGCCACCGCCGATCTGGCCAGCTTCGCGCGCCTTGCACATGAAGATCCGGCTGGCATCGGTCTTGCGCTGGCTCCAGGCACGGCCGTGGTGGTGAGCCGTTTCCCGGTGGTCAGCGTGATTGCAGCCCACCGGCCCGATGGACCGGACTTGGCCACCGCAGGCCGGCGCCTGCAAGCGGGTGTGGCCGAAACAGCCCTGATCTGGCGACAGGGGCTGGCGCCCCGGCTGGCGGCATGCCACGCTCCAGCGACGCGATTGGTGCTGGCATTGCTTGGGGGAAGCAGCCTGCTGCAGGCCCTGGAGATGGCCTGCGACGAGACTGCCACCGATCACCCACCATTCGATTTTTCGGCCTGGCTGCACGACGCGGTTGCAACCGGCCTGGTTCTCGGTGTGCGCAATGCCGCAGACGCCTCGTCGGTCAACCCCGGGGCAAGGCCATGAACCTCCTTTCGCACACATGCGCCCCGGCTTCCGAGGCGCGCTTCACCATCCAGTAAGCTCGATCAACCCTTCGTTCAGGAGACCCGTCCGTGCCGTTTGAAACCCTTGCCTTCACCCGCCGCCAGTGGATGCTGTTGACTGCCGCTGCCAGCGCGGCACCCCGCGTTGTTGCCCAGACGCCCCGCCCCGCCTGGTCCGATGTGGAAAAAGCCGCGCGCGGGCAGACCGTGTTCTTCAACGCCTGGGCCGGCAGCGAACGCACCAACGCCTACCTGCGCTGGGTGGGCGAGCAGGTGCAGGCCGCGCACGGCGTGAAACTGGAACACGTGAAGATCACCGACACCGCCGACGTGGTCAAGCGGGTGCGGGCCGAGAAGGCGGCGGGCCGTGGCCCGGGCGACGGCACGGTGGACCTGGTGTGGATCAACGGCGAGAACTTCGCCGCCATGAAGCGCGAGGGCCTGCTGTTCGGGCCGTTTGCCGATAGCCTGCCCAACTTCCGCTATGTGGACACCGTGGGTAAGCCCACCACGCTGAACGATTTTTCGGTGCCCACCGAAGGCATGGAATCGCCCTGGGGCATGGCGCAGTTCACCTTCTTCGCCGACAGCCGCCGGCTGGCCACGCCGCCGCAGAGCATGGCCGAGCTGCTGGCGCTGGCGCGCAGCCAGCCGGGGCGCATCAGCTACCCGCGCCTGCCCGCTTTCGTGGGCACCACCTTCGTCAAGCAGGCCCTGGTGGAAACCGTGGCCGATGCCGGCGTGCTCAGCCGCCCGCCTGTGCCGGCCGACTTTGCGCAGGTCACCGCACCGTTGTGGCAGTATCTGGACGCGCTGCACCCGCACCTGTGGCGCAGCGGAAAACAGTTTCCGCAAAACCCGGCCGCGATCCGCCAGATGGTGGCCGACGGTGAACTGCTTGTTGGCCTGACCTTCAATCCCAACGAAGCGGCCAACGAAGTGGCGGCCCAGCGTCTGCCGGCCAGCACCACCAGCTGGCAGTTCGCCAAGGGCACCATCGGCAACACCCACTTCGTGGCCATTCCCTACAACAGCAAGGCGTCGGCTGGCGCGCAGGTGGTGGCGAACTTCCTGCTGTCGCCGCAGGCGCAGGCGCACAAGGCCGACATTGCCGTGTGGGGCGACCCCACCGTGCTGGCGCTCGACAAACTGCCGCCGGCCGAGCGCGGCCGCTTCCCCAGCCAGCCCCTGCCCGGTCAGGTGGCCAAGCCGGCGCCCACGCTGCCCGAGCCGCACGCCGCCTGGGTGGAGCCGATCGAGCAGGAGTGGACGCGCCGCTACGCCGTCTGACGGAGCCGCTGCATGAGCCTGTGGCACCGCGCGGCGGTGCTGGCCCTGGGCCTGCTGGTGGCCGTGCCCTTGCTGGGCGCGGCCCTGCTGTCGCTGGGCGCCCTGCTGGAACCGGCCGCGTGGCAATCCCTTTGGGCCGAGCCGCAAAGCTGGCGCGCTGCCGGCCTGAGCCTGTGGACGGGGCTGGCGTCCACCGTGATCGCGTGGTGGGGATGTGCCGCGCTGCTGGCACAGGGGTTCGTGCAACGAACGCTCACCCGCCTGCTACGCGGCCTGCCGGTGATGCTGGCCACGCCGCACGCGGCCTTTGCCATCGGACTGGTGTTTCTGATTGCTCCCAGCGGCTGGTTGCTGCGGGCGCTCTCGCCCTGGCTCACCGGCTTTGAATTTCCGCCGCCCTGGCCCACCACCCAGGACCCCTGGGGCCTGGGCCTGATCGTGGCGCTGGTGGCCAAGGAGATACCGTTCCTGCTGTGGACCGCCGCCACCCAGTTGCAGCGCGACGACGTGCGCCGCCGCTGGCAGGCCGAACATGCGGTGGCGCAGACGCTGGGCTATTCGCCCGAGCGGGCTTTCTGGCGCGTGGTCTGGCCGCAACTGGCACCGCGCCTGTTCTGGCCGCTGATGGCGGTGCTGGCCTACGGCCTGACGGTGGTGGATCTCGCGCTGGTGATCGGGCCGGCCGCACCGCCCACGCTGGCGGTGCTGGCCTGGCAATGGCTGCAGGACCCGGAGGTGGCAGTAAACGCCCGCGGGGCAGCCGCCGGAGGGCTGCTGGCACTGCTGGTGCTGTTGTGTGGTCTGGGCTGGCGGCTGGCGCAGGCTGTGTCCGGGCGCCGCAAGGGCCTGCATGGTGGCGCCTGCAGGCACCAGCGGTCGACCGATGGACACGCAAGGACATCGCGGGGCTTTGGCGCTTTGGTGGCGCTCTACACCGCCGTGTTGCTGGCGCTGGCGATCGGCAGTGTCGCGGGTGTGTGGCCGTTTCCCGACCTGTGGCCCGAGCGCCTGAGCGGCCAGGCCTGGATCAGCGTGTGGGACAGCCGCGGCACCGTGGGCCAGACGCTGGGCCTGGGTCTGGCCTCCACCGCCCTGGCGCTGGTGTGGTGCGTGGCCTGGCTGGAACTGGCACCACGGCGCTGGGATCTGGCCCTGCGCCCGGTGCTGTACCTGCCGCTGGTGCTGCCCTCGGTGCTGTGGGTGGTGGGCCTGTACGCGCTGGCGCTGCAGACCCGTCTGGAAGGCCAGTGGAGCGGCCTGTGGCTGGCCCACACAGTGATGGTGCTGCCCTATGTGCTGCTGGCGCTTTCACCGGCTTACCTCGGTTTCGATGTGCGCTATGCGCAGGTGTGCGCCAGCCTGGGCCATGGCCGCTGGACGCTGCTGTGGCGCGTGAAGTGGCCGCTGCTGCGGCGCGCACTGGCAGCCAGCGCGGCGGTGGGATTCGCGGTGAGCGTGGCACAGTACCTGCCCACGCTCTACATCGGCGCCGGGCGCTTCGCCACCGTGACCACCGAGGCTGTGACCCTGGCCTCCGGCGCGCAGCGTTCACTCACCAGCGCCTACGCCTGGCTGCAGTTCGTGCTGCCGGTGCTGGGTTTTGCCCTGGCCGCCTGGGTGGGCCGGGCGCGGCGCTTTACAGTGCAGGCCTCATCATCCTAAAACCCGCAGTTGACCGCGCCATATCCGCTGGAGATGCCCATGAACACTGAGATTCTTGACCACGACGGGCTCACCTGATGGGTGAGTGCGCTACAGACCCGATTGAGCCGCCAGGGAGCGTGCTGGCGGCGTTGCTCCTCCTTGCGGGCAGGAGCCCACTGCGTCGTCGCGCCTTGCCAGCCCACCCCCTGACGGCCCACTCGGTTCCGTCCAACTGCGGTTTTTAGGATGACGCTTTCCGTGCACGTTCACCACCTGGGCAGCCCGCAGCGCACGCTGCTGCGCGACTTGCATTTCGAGGTGCCGCCCGGCTGCATCCTGACCCTGATGGGGCCCAGTGGCTGCGGCAAGAGTTCGGTCCTCGGCGCCATGGCGGGCACGCTTGCCAGTGTGGCCGAGGGCGCACAGGCGCTGAGCTTCCAGGGCACGGTGCGGCTGGACGGCGTGGACCTGCACGCCCTGCCCACCGCCCGGCGCGGCGTGGGCCTGCTGTTCCAGGACGACCTGCTGTTCGCCCACCTGAACGTGGCCGAGAACCTGCTGTTCGCGGTACCGCCCGGCCCGCGTGCACAGCGCCAGGCGCAGGTGGAACAGGCGCTGGAAGAAGCGGGGCTGCCGGGCTATGGCGGGCGCGACCCGGCCACGCTGTCCGGCGGGCAGCGCGCCCGTGTGGCACTGATGCGCGCGCTGCTGGCCCAACCGCGCGCGCTGCTGCTGGACGAGCCCTTCAGCCGGCTCGACGCTGCGCTGCGCGAACAGTTCCGCCCGTTCGTGTTCGAGCATGTGCGCTCGCGGGGCATTCCGGTGGTGCTGGTCACGCACGACGCCGCCGACATCGCCGACCCCGGGCGCGTGATCGACCTGGGCCCCTCCACCGTCGACCATGCTTGACCGCGCACTGCAGCTGGCCTTGCGCCCTGCCCTGGCCAGCGCGGCACGGTTGCTGGTGCGCTGGGGTGTGGGCGCCGACGCGCTCACCTTCACCGGCTTCTTGATTGGCATGGCTGCCGCGCTGGCGATTGCGCTGCAGCAGTTTCTGCCGGGTCTTGGCCTGTTGCTCTTCTCGCGCCTGCTCGACGGGCTGGACGGCGCCGTGGCACGCGCCACCGCGCCCACCGACCGCGGTGGCTTTCTGGACATCACGCTGGACTTCCTGTTCTACGCCGCCATACCGCTGGCCTTTGCGGTGGCCAATCCCGAGGCCAATGCGCTCGCGGCGGCTGTGCTGCTGGCCAGCTTCATCGGCACCGGCAGCAGCTTTCTGGCCTTTGCCGCCGTGGCAGAAAAACGCCGGCTGCAGTCGGTGGCGTTTCCGGACAAGAGCTTCTATTTCCTGGGAGGCCTGACCGAGGCCACCGAGACCCTGCTGGCCTTTGCCGCCATGTGCCTCTGGCCGCAGCATTTCGCGACCATTGCCTACGGTTTTGCGGCGCTGTGTGCCGTCAGCACCGGGCTGCGCATTCTGTGGGGCTGGCAGCGGTTCCGATGAGCGACACGCCTTCTTCTGAAGGGCCAGCTGGCCGGCACATCTCCGCCCGATGGCTGCGCACCCTGGCCGCCGTGCTGGTGATGGGCGTGGTGGTGTACCTGGCTATGCAACAGCCGGTGGCGCTGCGCGACCTGGTGCGGCAGGTGCAGGGTCTGCCGCCGCTGCTGTGGCTGCAGCTGCTGGCGCTCACGCTGGTGAGCTATGCCGCGCGCTTCGCACGCTGGCACCGCTTCGTCAACACGCGCGGGCACCGCGTGCCCTGGGGGCGGCAGCTGCACATCTATCTGGCGGGTTTTGCCATGGCTGTGACACCCGGCAAGGCGGGCGAAACCGTGCGCTCGCTGTACCTGAAGCCTCTGGGTGTGGGCTATGCGCACAGCGTGGCCGCCTTCATTGCAGAGCGGCTGCTGGACCTGCTGACGGTGGGCCTGCTGGCCACGTTCGCCATCGGCTGGTTGCCCGCGCACCGCACCAGCGCCTGGCTGGCGGTGGCGGGCTGCGTGGCAGTGGTGTGGGTGTTTCGCGCACATGGCCTGGCGTGGCTGGCGCGGCGCATGGGCGGCGGTGCGCTGGGCCGGCACACCGCCGACGGGCTGGGCACCATCTCGCACCTGCTGAGCGGCCAGCGCCTGGCGCTGGGTTTTCCCCTGAGTGCGCTGGCCTGGAGCGCACAAGGCATGGCGCTGTACACCGTGCTGCGCACGCTGGGCCACGACCTGGGTGCTGCCGACGCGGTGGCGATCTTTGCGCTGGGGCTGCTGGCAGGTGTGGCGTCGTTCATCCCGGGTGGGATAGGCGCCACCGAGACCGCCATGGTGCTGCTGCTGCACACCCAGGGCGTGTCCACCGCAGACGCGCTCACCGCCGCGCTGCTGAGCCGCACGCTGCCACTGGCGGTGGGCTTGACCGTGGGCGTGCTGGCGCTCGGTGGGCTGGGCCTCCGGCGCCACTGAGACTGGTCGTCAGCGTGGGCGGCGCAGCACCGCCTTCTCCACCTCAAGCACCACCAGCACCGCCGCGCCAATGCCGGCACACGCCAGCAACTGCTGGAGGTCCAGCGCCCGGGTGTCGAACAGCGTTTGCATGAACGGTGCATAGGTGAACAGGGCCTGCAGCACCACCACGCCGGCCACAGCGGCCAGCACGCGCGGGGTGCCCTGTACGCCCACCCAGGTGAAAGAAGGCGCCTTCAGGTAACGCACGCTGAACAGATAGAACACCTCCATGGCCACCAGGGCGTTCACCGCCACCGTGCGCGCGACCTCCACGCTGGCGCCGCTGCCCAGCGTCCATTGGTAAGCGCCGAAGATGCCAAGCAGGAACAGCGTGGACACCAGGGCCACGCGCCACACCACGAAGCGCGACAGCATGGGCTCTCCGGGCGGTCGTGGCGGGCGTTGCATCACGTCGGGCTCGGTGGGTTCGAAGGCGAGCACCATGGCCAGCGCGATGGAGCTGACCATGTTCACCCACAAAATCTGCGCCGGCAGGATGGGCAGGGCCAGACCGAACAGCACCGCCGCCAGCAGCGACAGCGATTCGCCGCCGTTGATGGGCAGCAGGAAGGTCACGGTCTTGCGCAGGTTGTCGTAGACCGTGCGGCCTTCTTCCACCGCGTGGGCAATGGAGGCGAAGTTGTCGTCGGCCAGCACCACCGCGCCGGCCTGCTTGGCGGCTTCGGTGCCCTTGCGGCCCATGGCCACGCCCACGTCGGCCTGCTTGAGCGCGGGCGCGTCGTTCACGCCGTCGCCGGTCATGGCCACCACCTCGCCCTGTGCCTGCAGCGCGCGCACCAGACGCAGCTTGTGTTCGGGGCTGGCGCGGGCGAACACGTCCACCTCTTGCACCAGGGCCTGCAGGGCGGTGTCGTCGGTGGCTTCGATTTCGGGGCCGGTCACGGCGCGCAGCTTGTCGCCCATACCCAGCTGGGTGGCGATGGCGCTGGCGGTCACGCCGTGGTCGCCGGTGATCATCTTCACGCGGATGCCGGCGGCGCGGCACTGCGCCACGGCCTGCACCGCTTCGTCGCGCGGCGGGTCGATGATGCCGACCAGGCCGATGAGCGTCAGCCCCTGCGCCACGTCGGCGGGGGCAAGCGCGTTCGGTGCCACGCCGGGTTTGCGCGCCAGCGCCAGCACCCGCCGGCCCTGCCGGGCCTGGGCATCGATGGCCTGCTCCCAGAAGGCGGTGTCCATGGGCTGCACGCTGCCGTCGGCCTGCAGCTGGTCGCTGCACATGGCGAGCACACGCTCGGGCGCGCCCTTGAGCAGGGCCACACCGGTGTCGCCGTCGGCGTGCAGCGTGGCCATGTAGCGGTGTTCGGACTCGAACGGAATCACCCCCGTGCGTGGCCGTTCGCGCGCCAGTTCGGCCGGGTTGATGCCCGCCTTCATGGCCAGGGTGAGCAGCGCGCCTTCGGTGGGGTCGCCGGTGACCTGCCAGGGGCCGTCGGGCGGCAGCAGGTGGAGCGCGGCGTCGTTGCACAGGGCGGCGGCTTCGGCCAGCGCCAGCAACGCGGGCGACTCACGAAACAGCTCGGCGGGCTGCAGCGTGTGTTCGTTGCAGCGCAACGCGCCCTCGGGCGCGTAACCTGCACCCTGCACCGCGATCATCTGGCCGGCCAGCAACACCTGCTGCACCGTCATTTCGTTGCGGGTGAGCGTTCCGGTCTTGTCGGAGCAGATCACCGTGACCGCACCCAGCGTTTCCACCGCCGGCAGGCGGCGCACCACCGCGTGGCGCCGGGCCATGCGCTGCACCCCGATGGCCAGGGTGATGGACATGATGGCGGGCAGACCTTCCGGGATGGCCGCCACCGCCAGGCCCACAGCGGTCATGAACATCTCGGCTGCCGGAAGGCCCCGCACCGCAATGCCGAACGCGAACAGCGCTGCCGCCGCACCCAGCACCGCGAGCGTGATCCAGCGCGAGAGCTGGGCCATCTGCCGCACCAGCGGCGTGGTGGTCGGCTCCACCGCGTTGAGCAACCGGCCAATGCGCCCCATTTCGGTGGACGCGCCGGTGGCCACCACCACGGCGCGTGCCTGCCCCTGCGCCACCAGCGTGCCGGCATAGGCCATGCACAGGCGGTCGCCCAGCGCGGCGTTGGCCTCCACCGCGGCCAGGGTCTTGTCCACCGGCACCGACTCGCCCGTGAGCGCGGATTCGTCCACCCGCAGGTTGTGGGCGCTGAGCAGGCGCACGTCGGCCGGCACACTGTCGCCGGAGGCCAGCTGCACCACGTCGCCGGGCACCAGTGTGGCGGCGTCGATTTCCCGGGTCTTGCCATCGCGCTGCACGAGGGCGTGCGGCGCCAGCAGATGCCGGATGGCCTGCAGCGCCTTCTCGGCCTTGCCCTCCTGCAGCACACCGATGCCCACATTGAGCAGCACGACCGCCAGGATCACTGCAGCGTCCAGCGCGTGGCCGATGAGCGCCGTGGTGCCGGCAGCCGCCAACAGCACGTAAATGAGCAGGTTGTGGAACTGCGCCGCCACGCGGCGCCACAGGTGCGGCGCTGCAGCCGCCTGCAACCGGTTGGGGCCATGGCGCTGCAGGCGTTCGCGCGCCTGGGCTTCGGTCAAGCCGTCGGCGCGCGCTTGCAGGGCAGCCAGCGCCTGCGCGCAGGACAGGCTGTGCCAGTGGCCATCGGGCGAAGGATCCCGGAGCGGGGACTGGGTATCGGACATGGGCGTACCTTACCGGAGGTGATGCAGATTCCGGAGGCTTGCGGGGGCGCTTGCAGCCGGCATTGCCCCGATTCAGGCGCAAGGTTTGACCTGCCTCAAGCATGCAGACCGCGCGGCCCGCCCACAGACCCGCACATACCCCCGTGGGCCGGTGTCTTCATGCCATACCGGGACCCAACGCTTCGCGGAAGAAGGCAGAAAAAATGGCGTCGCGCTGCACGCCCCAGGCTTCGCGCATGGGCGGGCGAGATGCGTCGGCCACCCAGCGCAGGTCGTCACCCAGACGCGGCGAGGCAACCAAGCCGCTGGGCACCCAGTCGGGCTGCAGCAGCCAGGCCACGCAGATGATGTCCCAGATGACCCAGCTGTAGGGTTCGGCGCCGGTCTGGCCCAGGATGGACCACAGCGGGTTGTGCGTGAAGAGCCGGTGCAGTTCGTTGCCCACCGGGCCGCGCCCCTGCAGGTGGCGCTCTGCCTCGGGCGTTGAGAGGCGCAGTTGCGCGCCCACGTGGTAACCGGGCAGGTACACCAGCGGCACACCACAGTCGAACAGGTGCTGGCTGGCCCACAGGTCCTGCTCCAGGTTGAGGCTGGTGTTGGGCCAGGGCGCGTGGCTGGGGAAGCCGCTGGTCCACACCACCACGATGCGGTCCACCAGATCGGGGGCGAGCAGCAGCGCGCTGGCGATGTTGGTGACGCAGCCCAGCGCCATCACGTACAGCGGCGGATCGTTCGGCCCGTGTTCGCGTGCGGTGGCAATGAGGTGGTCCACCGCTTCGCTGTGCAGCGGTTGCTGCGGTGCCGGAAGGTAGCCGAGGCTGCCGCGAAACACGCGGGCCTTGGCAGCGCGGCTGTGCGGGTCGCCCAGCACGTCGAGCATGCGGTGGATCTCAACGAAGCTGCGTTCCATGCCCACATCGGGCGGCGCGAAGGCCGGATCGCCGGCGGGGGCCTGGGGCAGCAGGGGCCGGCGGTGGGCGAAGGAGAACGGGGTGGCGTAAAGGCCGGCGATGTTCAGGCGGTCGGGCCGGCGCAGCGCCCAGGCCAGCGCGAACTGGTCGTCGATTTCGTTGGCGGCGTCGGTGTCGATGACCACGCGCACGGGGCCGGTGGGGACGGCCAGGCGCTGCTGGAACCAGGCGGGGGTTCGGTGGTGGTTGGGGGTCATGGTGGGAGAGTTGCGTATGCCGCTGCGGATGATTCCGCCGTCGGCTGGGATGCCTTGAACGCCTGAAAGCGCTGCCAGTCGGCCGGCTCGTCCACGTCCCACAGCGCGGGCAGGTCCCGCCAGGTGGCACCGGCCGAGCGCAGGCGGTCGTGGGTCTGGGCCAGCACGCGCTCGGTGCTCCAGTCCACCCGCTCGAACACCTCGGGTACGGGGCGGGAAAGTCCCATGAGCACATAGCCGCCGTCCTCGGCCGGGATCAGCACGGCATCGTGCTGCTGCAGGGCGTCGGCCGCCTGCTGCAGGTGCGCCGGCGTGATGGCAGGGCAGTCGGTGCCGACAATGAGCAAGGGCATGCCAGGACGCGCCTTGAAGTGCGCGTCCATGGCGGTCGCCATGCGGTGACCCAGGTCCCCCGCCGGCTGCGGCTTGCACGCCACGCCGTGGCGCTGCTGCAGGGCGCGAAAGAAGCGGTGCTTCGTGTCGGGCGCGCACCACAGCGTGAGCGGGCCCAGGCTGGCGTACCTGGCGGTTGCCACGGTGCGCAGGGCAAAGTCGCGCTGGGCACGCGCCGCACCGGCCGCACCCAGCAGGGGCATCAGCCGGGTTTTGGCCAGCCCCGGCACTGGCGCCTTGGCCATGACCGCCACCGCGGCGCCGGCTCGCACGCGGTACCCATAGCGCCGCGCCAGATCGACCGGTGCTGCGCCCAGCGCATGGGCCGCGCGCAGCCGCCACATGAGCAGCACCGTGCGCCAGAAGCCGTGGGTGTCCCAGCGGCGGCCCGCTGTGGTCACGCGCTCGCTCAGACAGGCCGGCGGCGCCAAGCGGCGCAGGCGGGCACTCAGCTCCACGTCTTCCATCAGCGGAATGGGCGAGAAGCCGCCCAGCGCTTCAAACAGGCGCCGCTGCACGAAGACCGCCTGGTCGCCCGTGGCAATGCCGCTCCAGCGCGAACGCCGGTTCATGAACGCGGCCACCATGGGCAGCAGCGGGTGCCGGCCTTCAATGCGCACATCAAAGCGGCCCCAGCGCGCGCCAAGGTTCAACGCGGTCGCGATCGCGTCAAACGCATCGGGCGGCAGCGCGGTGTCGGCGTGCAGGAACAACAGCGTGTCGCAACCCAGCGTGGCAGCGGCGCGGGCGCCGGCGTTCATCTGCGCGGCGCGACCGCGTGGCGCTGCCAGCAGGGCATCGGCCCAGGGCTGCGCCAGTGCCAGCGTGCCGTCGGTGCTGCCGCCGTCCACCACCACCACCCGCGCGCCGCGTTCGCGCAGCGGGGCCAGGGCCTGCAGGCGCGGGGCCACGCCGGGCGCTTCGTTGAGCACGGGCAGCACGATGCCGAGCTTCATGCGCGCAGGCCCCGTTCAAAGGAGTCGAAGCCGTCGACCACGCGCTGCACCACTGCCAGGCTCAGGTAGTGGTCCACCCGGTCGCGCACATGCGCCACCAGCGCGGCTTCGCTGCGCTCGGCCGACCAGTCTTCGCCGTCGGCGCCGGCCTTGCGCTCGCGGTGCGCCAGCACGCGCCACTTGGCGCACCAGGTCACGGACCACAACCACATGGCGCGGCGCAAAGGGCCGTGCCAGGCCATGGCCGCATCGGCCTGCGGACCCGCGGCGCGGCCCCAGGCAGCGTAGAAGCCCAGCACCTCGCCCTCGGTGAGCACGGCGTGCGTGGCCACGTCCCAGGTGGTGGAGGTGTAGAGCGTGGCATGCGCCAGGTCAAGGCCCGGATAGGCGTAGCGGCATTTTTCGAGGTCGACCAGCACGGCAGAACCGTCGGCGCGCACCAGGAAGTTGCCAGGGTGGCCATCAAACGCGATCAGGGTGCGGGCGGGCCGATCGGCCCGTTCGCAACGTTTGCGCAATCCCGCCAGCCCGGCCTCGATGCGCCGCAGCACCTCCGGCGCCAGGCCTGCCGCTGGCAGATGGGTGGCCTGCTGGCCGATTTCCTGCAGCAGTGCGGTCAGTGGGTCGCCGGCGTGCAGCAGCGGGCCGAGCCGGTCCGGCGCCGGCAGCGGCAAGCGGTGCCAGCCGGCCATGGCCTGGGCGATGGCGCCCAGATCCTGGGGCAGGCGCGCCGGCCGTCCGGCGATTTCCTCCACCAGCAAAGCGCCGCGCGGCAGTGCGGCCGACGGCGGCAGCGTGCCATGCAGGCGCGGGGTGTGACCGCTGGCGGCAGCGCGCTCGAAGCAGGCACGCTGGTAGGCCAGGTTGTCGGCTGCGCCCAGGTCCATCTGGCTCTGCTTGGGAACGCGCGCCAGCAGGCCGGTCCCCACCAGCCGCACATGGTCGTGGGCCAGGCCCTTGTCGGGAAGGGATTCCAGAGGCGCTTGCGCCGCTGCATGGCCTGCCGCACGCAAGGTCTGGCGCAAGCGTTCGTGCAGGGCCTTGGGATCGGAGTTCATGGACATGGGTGTTGGAAACGGGTCAACGCAGCAGTTGGGGCAAAGTGTCGTGCATGGTCGCCCGGTGGGCCGGGGAAGGGGCTTGGCGGGGAGCGAGGCGCCGCAGTGTAAGAATTCCGCGTCTGCAGCGACCGACCGCATCGCTACCGAATCGTCGTACGGAGAGTTGTCGTGAATTTGCGCAAAGTCTTACTGCTGTTGCTGGTGCTGGGCGGCGTGGCCGCCTTTTTTGTGTTCGATCTCGGCCGCTTCCTGAGCCTGGACTACCTCAAGCAGAGCCAGGCCAGTTTCGCCGAGCTGTACGCCCGCGAACCTTTTCAGGTGGTGGGCGCGTACTTCCTGATTTATGTGGCGGCCACCGCCCTGTCGCTGCCGGGGGCCACGATCATCACGCTCGCCGGCGGCGCGCTGTTCGGCCTGTGGTGGGGCACGCTGATCGTGTCGTTCGCCTCCAGCATCGGCGCCACGCTGGCGTTCCTGGTGTCGCGCTACGCCCTGCGCAGCAGCGTGGAAGCGAAGTTCGGCCACCGCCTGGCCGAGATCAACAAGGGCGT
>JALORL010000149.1 GCA_025458915.1 Hydrogenophaga sp. | reverse complement strand
TTTCGAAACCATGCTGGCCGCGCGCAATCCGCTGGGGTTGCTGTCGGAAGACACGCACGCCACCACCGGCGAGATGTGGGGCAACTACCCGCAGACGTATTCGATGGTGGGGATCATCAATGCTGCGGTTCGCTTGTCCGCAGCCTGGGACTCTGTCATATGAGTCGTCTTGTGGTGGTTTCCAACCGCATTGCAGGCGCTGGAAGCGTCGGGGGGCTTGTGGTTCGGCTGGAGCGGCAAGATCGTTGAAAACGGCACCCCCGGCGAGGGCGATCTGCACCTGCAGCAGGCCGGCCACGTGCAACTGGCCACGGTGGACCTGAGTCGGGAGGACCACGACAGCTACTACCTCGGCTACAGCAACGGCGTGCTGTGGCCGGTGTTCCACTACCGGCTGGACCTGGCCAACTTCGACGCCGGCTACATCGGCGGCTACCGGCGCGTGAACCAGATGTTTGCGCACAAGCTGGCCAGCCTGCTGCAGCCGGATGACGTGATCTGGGTGCACGACTACCACCTGATCCCGCTGGCCGCCGAACTGCGGGCCATGGGGTGCCGGCAGCGCATGGGCTTCTTCCTGCACATTCCCATGCCGCCGCCGCTGATCCTGGCCGCCGTGCCGGCGCACGACTGGTTGATGCGATCCCTGTTCGCCTACGACCTGGTGGGTCTGCAGAGCGAGGCCGATGTGGCGCATTTTTCGCGCTACGTGGGCACCGAAACCTCGGCCGACATCCTGGGCGAACACGAATTCCGCGCCTACGGCAAGACGCTGCAGGTGCAGGCCTTCCCCATCGGCATCGACGTGGACGAGTTCACCGCGCTGGGCGCAGGCAAGGACGCGCAGGACATGTACGCGCAGATGAAGCGCGAGTATTCCCGCCGCCGCCTGCTGCTGGGCGTGGAGCGCATGGACTACTCCAAAGGCCTGCCGCAGCGGCTCAAGACCTTTCGCCAGTTGCTGCAGAACTACCCGGAAAACCTCGGCAGCGCCACGCTGATCCAGATCGCCTCGCCCAGCCGCGAATCGGTGGACGCATACGCCGCCCTGCGCCAGGAGCTGGAGAGCCTGTGCGGCTCCATCAACGGCGACTTCGGCGAACTCGACTGGATGCCGGTGCGCTACATCCACCGCAATGTGGCCCGCAAGCGCCTGCCGGGCCTGTACCGCGCGGCCAGCGTGGCGCTGGTCACGCCGTTGCGCGACGGCATGAACCTGGTGGCCAAGGAATTCGTGGCCGCACAGGACCCGGAAGACCCTGGCGTGCTGGTGCTGTCGCGGTTTGCCGGCGCGGCCGAACAACTGAAGGAAGCCCTGCAGGTCAACCCCTACGACACGCTGCGCACCGCTGAAACCATTCAGCGCGCCCTGCAGATGCCGCGGGAGGAGCGCCAGCGCCGCCACCAGGCGCTGCTGCAGGGCATCCGCGCCCAGGACGTGCACTGGTGGCGGCGCCGTTACCTGGAAGCGCTGGCCGCCGTTCCCGCCCCCTGAGCCAGTTCCCTTCCCCGGGCGCCGGTCGCGAGGCCGGCGCCCGCTTCTTTTTTCTGTCAACCACAAGAAAGGACACCGCATGAACGACACCCTGCTGGAAACCGCCCTGCGCTGGTGGGAGAGCTTTGGCGGTGCGGCTGCCAGTCTCACCCGCATCACCTTCATCCTGCTGGGCGCGTGGGTGCTGGTCGCCGTGCTGCAGCGCGCCATCCGGACCCTGCGCGAACGTCTGGCCGCCCGCATGGACGACCGCGAATCCGCCAAACGTGCCGAAACCCTGGGGCGCGTGTTCCGCTACCTGGTGGCGGTGGTGGTCAGCGCCATTGCCGGCATGCTGGTGCTGGCAGAACTCGGCGTGTCGGTCGCGCCCATCCTGGGGGCGGCCGGCGTGGTCGGGCTGGCGGTGGGCTTCGGTGCGCAGAGTCTGGTCAAGGACTTCTTCACCGGCTTCTTCATCCTGCTGGAAGACCAGATCCGCCAGGGCGACGTGGTGCAGCTCGGCAGCCACTCTGGCGTGGTGGAGGTGGTCACGCTGCGCTTCGTGCAACTGCGCGACTACAACGGCAACGTGCACTACGTGCCGAACGGCCACATCACCACCGTGGTGAACATGACCCGCGGCTTCAGCCATGCGGTGATGGACATCGGCGTGGCCTACCGCGAGAACGTGGACCATGTGACGGAGGTGATGCGCGACGTGGCCACCCAGATGCGCGACCACCCCGACTACCAGGACAAGATCACCGCCGACCTGGAAGTGGCCGGCGTGGAACAGTGGGGCGACTCGGCGGTGGTGATCCGGTGCCGCTTCCGCACCCTGCCCATGGAACAGTGGGGCGTGCGGCGGGAATACCTGCGCCGGCTCAAGGCCGCGTTCGACGCCAAGGGCATCGAGATTCCCTACCCGCACCTCACGGTATACGCCGGGCAGGACAAGGCTGGCAATGCCCCGGCGTTTGCGCTGCAGCAACTGGTGGAGGCCTGAGCCCGGCTTGCGAGACGGCACCGGACCCTCAGGGGCCATCCCTTGGCGTGGTGGGCGGTCTGTGCCACCATGCGCCGACCTGGAGGCCGCCATGACCGCTCGCAACCCGCTCAACCGCTCGCTGGAAGACGGCATCCGCCACCTGGGTTTCCGCAAGTGGTACGAGCGCGAGCTGCTGTCCAGCCACGCCCACATGGCGCTGGCACTGATCGCCGCCGTGGCCATGATGGCCAGCTTCGAGGCCTTCCACGGCGCCAGCACCACCGAAAAACTGCTCAATTCCGGTTTCGTGGTGGTGTGCGCGGCCATCGCCCTGTGGGCCCTGCGCCGCTACCTGTACCTGCTGATGCATGCCGAGGAGATGGCCAACCAGGCCAACTGCGGCCAGTGCCAGGCCTACGGCCAGTTGCGGCTGCAGGAGGTTGCCGACCGCGGGCCGCAGGCCCAGCGGCTGGTGCCGGTGTGCTGCAAGCGCTGTGGCTTTCGGTGGAGCATGCAAGATTGACTCCCCCCGCAAAGGATGAGCTCACCCCTGCGGCGCTGCACGCCACCCCCTCAAGGGGGCGATACCAGTGGCCCGGCAAAGCCGGTTCCTCGGTATCTCTGGACTGAGGCACTTCGCTCCGGAAGGGTTTGGATACATCCGGACAGCGGCGGAGCGGGGGGCAACGGGCCAGCCGCAGGGCCGCCCCAAGGCTGGCTCAGCCCCCTTGGGGGGCTGAGGACCGCGGCTCACGGCCTGCCTGCGCAGGCCGGGACGGGACGAAGAGGCATCGCCTCTGGCGATGGCGCGGCCTGCAAGGCGCGACCCGCGCAGCGGCGGAGCGGGGGGCAACGGGCCAGCCGCAGGGCCGCCCCAAGGCTGGCTCAGCCCCCTTGGGGGGGGCAGTGACCCGCGCAGCGGCGGAGCGTGGGGGCAACGGGCCGGCCGCAGGGCCGCCCCAAGGCTGGCTCAGCCCCCTTGGGGGGCAGCGACCCGCGCAGCGGCGGAGCGTGGGGGCAACGGATAATCCGGGCATGGCACACCTGTTGATCGTTGAAGACGACGAACTCCTGCGCGACGGCCTGAGCGCCCAGCTCATGCAGGCCGGGCACCGCATCACGCTGGCCGAAGACGGACATGTGGCCCTGGAGCGGCTGCGCACCGAGAGCTTCGACGGCGTGGTGCTCGACCTGGGTCTTCCCAGGGTCGACGGCCTGGCTGTTCTGCGCGGCCTGCGCGAGCGGCTGCCGGCACTGCCGGTGCTGGTGCTCACTGCCCGCGACGGCGTGGAGGACCGCGTGGCCGGCCTCAACGCCGGCGCCGACGACTACCTCACCAAACCCTTCAGTCTGCAGGAACTGCAGGCCCGCCTGCAGGCATTGCTGCGCCGTGCCAATCTGCCCGCGGCGAACCCCAGCCCCACCGGCCCTGCCGGCAGCGGTGCGCTGCGGCTGGAAGTGCATCCGCCGCGCCTGTGGGTGGGGGCCGACGCGGTGGACCTGACGCTGCGCGAATGGACGCTGCTGGATCTGCTCATGCGCCACAGCGGCCAGGTGGTGAGCCGGGAAGACGTGCTGGCCGCCTGGCAGGCCGAGCCCGGCGACACCAGCGGTGTCGCCTCGAACGCCCTGGAGGTGTACGTGCACCGGCTGCGCCGCAAGCTGGCCGGCGCGCCGCTGAACATCCGCAACATCCGGGGCCTGGGCTACATGCTGGAAGCCTCGGGGCCCTGAGCCTGCGGTCAATCACCGCACGCCATGCGCAACACCACCTCCCGCCTGTCGCTGCGCCGCCAGTTGTTGCTGTGGCTGCTGCTGCCGCAGCTGGTGCTCTGGGCCGGCGGTGGTCTGCTGAGCTACCGCATCGCACTGAGTTACGCGGAAAAGGGCATTGACCAGTCGCTCACGCAGTCGGTGCGCGCGCTGTCGCGCCAGGTCAAGCCCATCGGGTCGGGTCTGATGATCGACTTCCCGCGCGCTGCGCAGGACGTGCTGGAGCAGGATCCCGACGATCGGGTGAGTTACACCGTGTCGTCGCCGCCGGGGCAGTTCCTGCTGGGCAACCAGCGCCTGCCACAGCCCCCCCAGAACCCGGTCGCGTTCGGTGAGCCGCTGCTGTATGGGGGCAGCCTGGATGGTCAGCCGCTGCGCATCGTGGCGCTGGATGTGCAGTACGGTGACGCCGACGCGCCGCAGACCTTGCGCGTGCAGGTGGGCAAGGGAACGGCGGTGCAGCAGCGCATTGCCCGCGAACTGGTGGCCGACCTGCTGGCCCCGCTGCTGGCACTCGGCGTGGTGCTGAGCCTGCTGGTGCACGGCGGCATCCGCCGCGGGCTGGCGCCGCTCACGCGCCTGACCGATCAGCTGGAAAACCGGTCCATCAACGCGCTGCAACCCATCGGCATGACGCAGGCCCCCAGCGAGGTGCATGCACTGGTGCAGGCGGTCAACGGCCTGCTGGCCGAGGTGGAACGCAGCGTGCACCAGGAAAAACGCTTCATCAACGATGCGGCGCACCAGTTGCGCACGCCGCTGGCCGGCCTCATCAGCCAGGTCGAACTGGCCCAGCGCGAAACCGCCGATCCGGTGCTGGGCGCGCGGCTGAACAAGGTGCTCACCGGTGCCGAGCGCAGCGCCCATCTGGTGCACCAGCTGCTCACGCTGGCGCGCACCGAAACCACCGCCCGGCGCGAATCGCTGGACCTGGCCGCACTGGCGCGCGAGGTGGCGCGCGAGTGGACGCCGAAGGCGGTGGCTGCCGGCATCGACCTGGGCTACGAGGGTGCGGAAAAGCGCGAGATCGAAGGCGATGCGCTGCAACTGCGCGAGGCCATGAGCAACCTCATCGACAACGCGCTGCGCTACACGCCCCAAGGCAGCACGGTCACCCTCAAGGTGGAGCCACACGGCGCCATGACCCGTCTGGTGGTGGAAGACAACGGCCCCGGCCTCGGCGCCGACGAGCTGCCGCACGCGTTCCAGCGCTTCTGGCGTGCCAGCGACCAGCCCGGCGGCTGCGGCCTGGGCCTGGCCATCGTGCGCGAAATCGCACGGCGGCATGGGGGCGATGCCAGGGTGGAGCGCTTGCTGCCGCAGGGGCTGCGGGTGGTGCTGGCGCTGGGGTGAGGCCGCGCTCGGGCCTTGCTGGTGAAGGCTTCCACAGGCTCAGCCCGAGCGGAGGGCTGGGCATGGCCGGAACGGAACCCATGCCCCGGGACCGCAGCGCCTCCCGGGCCTGAACACCAGCACCACGCGAAGGGATGTCGGGTTCATTCGGGCTGATTGGGTCCGGGGCGGATCGAAGGTACAGCGTAGGGGCAGTCCGCCCGCCAATTCAAGCGCCTGACCCGCCTGGTGAGGTGTTTTCCCGACGCGGCTTGCGGAAGGAGTCAGGCTACCCGGCGCCCCCATCGGCAGCTGCAGCGCGGCAGCGGCCTGTTCGTAGGTGCCCATGCGGCGCGAACCGAGCACCGGCACCGGGCGCGCCGGGTGGCGCAGCAGCCAGGCAACGGCCACCGCTTCGGGTGTGGTGCCCCAGCCATCGGCCAGCGCCTGCAGTTCGGTGCGCACGCGCAGGGCAACACTGCACCTGGTTGGTCACCAGGGGAATGTGCGCGTCCAGCAGAGCCAGCTGGTGCGGCAGGTGGTTGGACACGCCGAAGTGCAGCACCTTGCCGGCGCTGCGCAGGCGGGTGAAGGCCTCGGCCAGTTCGACGGCGTCCATCAGCGCGTCGGGCCGGTGGATGAGCAGCACGTCGAGGTGGTCGGTGCGCAGGGCCTGGAGCGACTGCTCCACCGAGGCCACCACATGGGCGGCCGAGGTGTCGTAGTGCTTGATGGCATGGGCCGGCCGCTGCGGGCTCACCAGCTTGATGCCGCACTTGCCCACGATCTGCAGGCGCTGGCGCAGCGACGGCTTCAGCGCGAGCGCTTCACCAAACAGGGCTTCGACCGTGTAGCCGCCGTAGATGTCGGCATGGTCGAAGGTGGTGATGCCGAGGTCCAGGCAGGCTTCGATCCAGTCCAGGCGCTCGGCCGGCGTCCAGCCCCATTCGGCCAGTCGCCAGGCCCCGGCCGCAATGCGCGAGAAGGTGGCCCCGCGGCTGTGGATCTGCGGGATGG
>JALORL010000148.1 GCA_025458915.1 Hydrogenophaga sp. | reverse complement strand
GAGGTGGTGGATGTCGGATCGAACAAGCGAGAGCTTTCGGCTGGCGACGGTGTCGGACACCGGACACAGCTGGGTGTTGCGCCGCAATTGCGCGGTAACACCGGGGCAACTGGCCGTTGTACTGGGCTCACTGGGCGTTTTGTCCCTTCTGGTGGCCGGATTCTTCTGGCTCCAGGGTGCTGTCCTGATCCTGCCGTTTGCGGTACTGGAACTGCTGGCGTTGATGACCGCCTTTCTGGTGCATGCCAGACATGCCGCAGATGGCGAACACATCCGCCTGGCTGGAGGCCGTCTGGTGGTGGAGGTGGAATCGGCAGGGCAGGTGCACCGCAGCGAGTTCCCGGCGGACTGGGTCCGGGTGGCGTCGCGCAGGGGACATGCCTTGGTGGAAGTGATGGCGGCCGGGCGTTCTGTGCAGGTCGGCCGCTATATCCGTCCTGATCTGCGGCCCTTGTTGGCTCAGGAGATCCAGAGGGCATTGAGACAGGCGTGAATGCGGATGGTGCGTGGTCAGCCCGGCGAAAGATCGGGTCGGAAAATTTGTTCTAATCGGCATTGATATAAATCAATACTTATATTCGAGGCGGAAACGTGAGTAAGACGACAACGATGGGTCCGGATGCGGGTGTCTCCATGCGAAAGAAGCTGAGCGCATGGCGCGCAACGACAGCGGGGTTGGTGTTGGGTGCCGGCTCCTGGGCCACGGCGCTGGCCCAGCAGGTGAATGACCTCCCCGGTGGACCGGCGGTCAATCAGCTCAACTTTGCCCCTCCGGTGACGCGCATTGCCGAGGAGCAGCACTGGCTGCACTGGTTCATGATGGGCATCTGCGCGGTGATCTTCGTGGTCGTGTTCGGGGTGATGTTCTATTCCATCCTCAAGCACCGCAAATCGGTGGGCCACAAGTCCCAAACACTCGCGGAACCGATCTGGGTGGAGCTGGGCTGGACCATCGTCCCGCTGCTGATCGTCATCGGCATGGCCCTGCCAGCGACCAAGGTGCTGGTGGCCCAGAAAGACACCACCAATGCCGACCTGACCATCAAGGCCACCGGCATGCAGTGGAAATGGGGCTACGACTACATCAAGGGGGAAGGCGAGGGCATCGGCTTCCTCTCCACGCTGGACAACAGCCACCGCGTGATGTCCAACAGCGGCAAGCCCGAGCCGACCGATGACTACCTGCTCAAGGTCGACAACCCACTGGTGGTTCCTGTTGACAAGAAAATCCGCATCATCACCACCGCCAACGACGTGATCCACGCCTGGATGGTCCCTGCCTTCGGCGTCAAGCAGGACGCGATCCCCGGCTTCGTGCGCGACACCTGGTTCCGTGCCGAAAAGACCGGCGACTTCTACGGCCAGTGTGCCGAGCTGTGCGGCAAGGAGCATGCCTACATGCCCATCCATGTGCGTGTGGTCACTGCCGAGCAATACACCGCCTGGGTGGCCGAGCAGGAGAAGGCCATGGCTGCGGCGGCCGACGACCCCAGCAAGGTGTGGGAGCTGGCCGATCTGGTCAAGCGCGGCGAGTCCGTCTACGCGGCCAACTGTGTGGCCTGCCACCAGGCCAACGGCAAGGGGGCCGGCCCCATCAAGGCGCTGGATGGCTCTGCTCTGGTGGTCGACAGTGACCACAGCAAGATGATCAACGTGATGCTCAACGGCGCGGGTGGCGGGTCCATGCCGGCCTGGAAGCAGCTGTCCGACACCGAACTGGCGGCGGTGATCACCTACGCCAAGAACAACTGGTCCAACCAGACCACCCAGATCGTGCAGCCCGCCGTCGTGCAGGCCGCGCGGCAGTGAGCTGGTTGTCAAAAACACATTGAGTCTCAAAGGAATCGACCATGAGTGCAGTTCTTGACCACCACGACGCACACGGACACGACCACGACCACCACGCCCCCACGGGCTGGCGCCGCTGGGTGTTCGCGACCAACCACAAGGACATCGGAACTCTGTACCTGCTGTTCTCGTTCACCATGCTGATGGTGGGCGGGGTGCTGGCGCTGGGCATCCGTGCCGAGCTGTTCCAGCCAGGCCTGCAGCTGGTGAACCCCGGGCTGTTCAACCAGCTCACCACCATGCACGGCCTGATCATGGTGTTCGGCGCCATCATGCCCGCCTTCGTGGGCTTCGCGAACTGGATGATCCCGTTGCAGATCGGCGCATCCGACATGGCGTTCGCACGGATGAACAACTTCAGCTTCTGGCTGATGATCCCGGCGGCCCTCATGCTGGTGGCTTCGTTCTTCATGCCGGGTGGCGCCCCTGCCGCCGGCTGGACGCTGTATGCCCCGCTGACGCTGCAGATGGGCCCCTCGATGGACGCAGGCATCTTCGCCATGCACATCCTGGGTGCCTCGTCCATCATGGGCTCGATCAACATCATCGTGACCATCCTGAACATGCGCGCTCCCGGCATGACGCTGATGAAGATGCCCATGTTCTGCTGGACCTGGTTGATCACCGCCTATCTGCTGATTGCGGTCATGCCCGTGCTGGCCGGTGCCATCACCATGACGCTGACCGACCGCCACTTCGGCACCAGCTTCTTCAACCCCGCCGGTGGTGGTGACCCGGTGATGTACCAGCACATCTTCTGGTTCTTCGGCCACCCCGAGGTCTACATCATGATCCTGCCGGCCTTCGGCATCATCAGCCAGGTCGTCCCCGCGTTCTCGCGCAAGAAGCTGTTCGGATACGCCTCCATGGTGTATGCAACCGGCTCCATTGCCATCCTGTCCTTCGTCGTGTGGGCCCACCACATGTTCACCACTGGCATGCCGGTGACGGGCCAGCTGTTCTTCATGTACTCCACGATGCTGATCGCCGTGCCCACGGGCGTGAAGATCTTCAACTGGATCGCAACCATGTGGAAGGGCTCGATGACATTCGAGACCCCCATGCTCTGGGCCGTCGGTTTCATCTTCGTGTTCACCATCGGCGGCTTCACGGGGCTGATCCTGTCGGTCGCTCCGATCGACATCCAGATGCAGGACACCTACTACGTGGTGGCCCACTTCCACTATGTGCTGGTGGCTGGTTCCCTGTTTGCCATGTTCTCCGGCATTTACTACTGGCTCCCGAAGTGGACGGGCGTGATGTACAGCGAAACCAGGGGCAAGATCCACTTCTGGTGGTCCATGATCTCCTTCAACATCACCTTCTTCCCGATGCACTTCCTCGGCCTGGCTGGCATGCCTCGGCGCTATGCCGACTACCCCATGCAGTTCGCCGACTTCAACGCCATTGCTTCGGTGGGCGCCTTTGCGTTCGGCATTGCGCAGGTGTACTTCTTCGTGGCCGTGATCCTGCCGGCCATGGCTGGCAAGGGTGAAAAAGCCGTGCAGAAGCCTTGGGAAGGCGCAGAAGGCCTTGAGTGGGAAGTGCCGTCGCCAGCACCCTTCCACACCTTCGAGAACCCTCCGAAACTCGACGCAACGGCCACCAAGGTCGTTGGTTAAGGAGTGGCTGTGACGACGCCCGAACAGAAGAAGCACAATGTCCGGCTGGCCCTGATCCTGGGATCGGTGGCACTGGTGTTTTTTCTGGGCTTCGTGGGCAAGATTGTTCTGCTCGGGGGCTGAGGCCTTCCGACCGTTGACCACTAGGTATTCAGCATGGGTTTGAAGCGCGAGAACATCAAGATGGTGGGCAAACTCGGCGTGATCGCGCTGGGCATGTTCGCTTTCGGCTATGCCCTGGTGCCCATCTACCGCGCCATCTGCGAGGTCACAGGCATCAACATCCTGGCGCTGGCCGAGCGGGAGGTCCCGGGCATGAAGGGGTCTCTGCCTGCCAACACCCAGGTGGATCGCTCGCGCACCATCACGGTCGAGTTCGACGTAAATGTGCGGGGCCCGTGGCATTTCAAGCCCGAAGTGCGGTCCGTCCAGGTTCACCCGGGCGAGCTGAACACGGTCATGTACGAGTTCCAGAACATCCAGAACCGGGCCATGGCCGCGCAGGCCATCCCCAGCTATGCGCCCCGCCAGTCGGCCAGCCATTTCAACAAGCTCGAATGCTTCTGCTTCACGCAGTACACGTTGCAGCCGGGTGAAAAGAAGGAATGGCCGGTCGCATTTGTCATCGACCCCCGCCTGCCCAAGGACGTGACCACCATTACGTTGTCCTACACCTTCTTCGAGGTGGGGGGCAAAGTGCCCAGCGCCCCGACCGACGCGCCGCTGGCGGTGGTGCCGGTCTCCCCACAGGACGGCCCGGTATGAAACGCCCGCCCGCTGTGCGCCAAGGCACTCTCCTCGGAACCGTCAAGGCGGTTCTGTGGGGGTTCCTGGGCGTTCGGCGTCAAAACGACTACCAGGAAGACATTGCCAAACTGCACCCGCTTCACATCATGGCGGTCGGGGTGGTCATGGCCTTTCTGTTTGTGCTGGGTCTCATGATCCTGGTGAACTGGGTGGTTGCCTGAGCGCCAGCGCCAGGCCCGCAAGAAGCGCTATCAAGATATTCAAACAAGCGATTTGCAAATAGGAGTGAGCATGTCCGCAGCAACCCACGGCAAGACGCCGTACTACTACGTTCCAGGGCCGTCCCGGCATCCGGTCATGGCTTCCATCGGCCTGTTCTTCGTGATTCTGGGGGCCGGTCAATGGATCAACGGGGCGACCTGGGGGGCCTATTCGCTCGCATTCGGCCTCGCTTTCTGGCTGATCGTTCTTTACCAGTGGTTCCGCGACGCCGTGACGGAAAGCGAGAGCGGCCTGTACGGTCACAAGATTGACCTGTCGTACCGCTGGAGCATGAGCTGGTTCATCTTCTCGGAGGTGATGTTCTTCGGCGCGTTTTTCACCGCATTGTGGTGGGCGCGGGCCCAGTCCATCCCGAGTCTGGGCGGCTTCGAGAATTCGCTGATCTGGCCGGATTTCACGGCTGTCTGGCCAAGTGTGCAGGCCGGTGCCACGGCATCGCCCGCCGGCATCGTCGAGCCCTTCCAGACCATGGGCCCGTTCTGGTTGCCCACCATCAACACCGCGCTGTTGCTGACCTCCGGTGTGACACTCACCATTGCGCACCATGCCCTGCAGGCCGGCCAACGCGGCAAGACGATCGCCTTCATGTGGATGACGGTGATTCTCGGCATCGTCTTCCTGTGCGTGCAGGGCTACGAGTACTACCACGCCTATGTGGATTTGAACCTGCGCCTTGATTCGGGCATCTTCGGTTCCACCTTCTTCATGCTGACCGGCTTCCACGGTTTCCATGTGTTTGTCGGCATGCTGATGCTCTTGTTCATCACACTGCGGCTGCAAAAGGGACACTTCACCGCCAAGAGCCATTTCGGTTTCGAAGGCGCTGCCTGGTACTGGCACTTCGTTGACGTGGTCTGGCTGGGCCTCTACATCCTGGTGTACTGGATGTAACCCGCCGGCAGGAGCCCAAGAAAAAAGCGCCATCGGGCGCTTTTTTCTTGCAGTCTGCCCGTCCACTTCACCGCTGAAGCGGCAGCCCGGTGGGCTGTATCCAGCCCAGGCCGTAAGCGATGAGCACCAGAACGAACAGCAGAACCGAGAATCCAATGCGAAAGGCGAGTGCCCGCGCCATGTGGTTGTTGCGCGGTGCGTCTGGATCGGTCGCTGACCCATCGCGGTCTCCCCGCATCATGAACACCAGTGCGGCCGCGAGGCTGGCAATGATGGAAACGAATCCAAGAATGACAAGGTACTTCATCCCGAGGATTATCTGTGCAGCGGGTACGCAGGCCGGGTACCTGCCATGAATGACCGCAGAGCACGGCTCTGGGTGGTGGCGTTGGCAACCGCCATCACCATGGGTGTCACCGCGTCGCTGGGGATGTGGCAACTTGACCGGGCGCGCCAGAAAACGCAATTGCAGGACAGCATCGATGCCATGGCCGAGCGCACGCCACTCACGGCGC
>JALORL010000352.1 GCA_025458915.1 Hydrogenophaga sp. | reverse complement strand
GACAGCACCAACTCGACCACCGGTTGGCCCTGGTGGTCTAACAGCACCGTGTGCAGATCGTTGTGCAGGTCATCGCCCGGTTCAAGGTGGGTCGGCCGAACGCCGTGCCTGGGATGAAAGGGCTCCAGCCGCACGGGGACCATGAGCACATCGCTCAGCCTGGCCAGCTCGGCGGACCCCATGCGCCGCACCATGAGCATGGCGCCTTCGGCCACCGGGTTTTCCGCATCGGGCCGGTGGACCACAGCCCCCACCACGAATTCCAGCTGATCCCCGACCATGCGAGCGGTTCTGACCACCGCCTTGACGTCGCCGCCGGCAAGCAGCGGCAAAGCCAGGTCACAGCTGATCCCCGACCATGCGAGCGGTTCTGAACACCGCCTTGACGTCGCCGCCGGCAAGCAGTGGCAAAGCCAGGTCACGCAAAGGGCCGACGCGCTCCTCGGGGATCTCAGTCAGCGCCTCGTTGTCCTGCGCCACGGTGGCCAAGGGCCGCCCCTGGCGGTCGACCACCAGCAGTTCGCTCACGCCGAGGTATCCGAGGTTCTCAGTGCCGAAGTTTTCGACCAGGAACGCCGGGCGCCGGCCAATGACAAAGTCGGCTGCATCGTCCCAGAAAGCGTAGTCGCGCGCGGTGGCACTGAGCGCCTCCACCTGCTGTTCCAGAACGCGGCGTGCGCGCTCCCCTTCGGTGGCGGCACGATCCGCTTCCAGCCGGTCGTAGGAGTAGAGAACCACATACCGTGCCCCCAGGATAGCGGCGCTTGCACACACCGCCACGACGATCAGGATCAGCACCCAGGCTTTGTGTTGCAGCTTCATGGTTACCGGTAGTATCGGCCCGCCTGTTCCATTGTTGAGCTGGAATCTCAGTCGAACACGATTTCTGCCTGCTGCTGGTGCGCCTGCGCGGTCCAGCTGGCCAGTGCGGCGTCGGTGGGGAAAAACAGGGCGCGGTCGTCCAGTTGCAGTTCGCATTCTGCGCCTGGGCGCTGCAAGGCCAGCCGCACGGGCAGGCCGCGCACCAGCTCACCCTGTTCGGTGAACTCGCGCCGGGGCGGGAATTCGCGCACCAGTTCGGCCACGGCCGGGGCATGGCCATTGACCGCCACGCGCAGATACTTGCCAAAGCGGCAGCGGGCCGCGGCGAGGTCCCAGATCTGCTGGATCTTCAGGCGCAAACCACCGGAGAACCGGTCGGGCTGGGCCACCGCCTGCACCACGATCAGCTCGTCGTCCTTGAGCACCTGGCGGTGGGTGTTGATGAGGTTCTCGTCGGCACTGACCTCCAGCACCGCGGTCTTGTCGTCGAGCTTGAAAAGGGCGAGCTTGCCGCGCTGGCCGTTGATGATCCGGAAATCGGTGACGATGCCGGCGAGAATCACCGGATCGCGGCTTTCCTTCACGTCGGCCAGTTCGGTGCGGGCAAAGCGGCGCACTTCGCGCTGCACCTCGTCGAACAGGTGGCCGGAGAAGTAGAAACCGATGGCGGTTTTTTCGAACGTGAGGCGTTCCTTCACGCCCCAGGGCGTGGTGGCCACCAGCTCGGGTTCCTGCGTGCTGGAGCCGTGACCCTCCTCACCATCCGGGCCGCCCATCAGGTCGAACAGACCGCCCTGGTTGGCGTTGGCCTGCTGGGCGGCTGCGAAGTCAAACGCCCGCTCCACCGAAGCCAGCAGCTCGGCGCGGTTGAGGTGCAGCGAATCGAAGGCACCCGCCTTGATGAGCGCTTCCACGGTGCGCTTGTTCAGCCGGGTGCGGTCCACGCGGCGGCAGAAGTCGAACAGGCTCGTGAATGGGCCACGCTCGTGCCCGGCCGGCCCTTCGCCCCGCCCTTCGCGCGCCGCCACAATGGCATCAATCGCCTGCTGGCCGGTGCCCTTGATGGCGCCCAGGCCGTAGCGGATGGACTGGTTGGTGATGGGCTCGAAGCGGTGGAAACCCCGGTTCACGTCGGGCGCCTCGAAGCGGATGCCCATCTTCTGCGCGTCTTCAAACAGCACCTTGAGCTTGTCGGTGTCGTCCATTTCCACCGTCATGTTGGCGCAGAAGAACTCGGCGGTGTAGTGCACCTTGAGCCAGGCCGTGTGGTAGGCCAGCAGCGAGTAGGCGGCGGCGTGCGACTTGTTGATTTCTCGCGGTGCTCGGCCATTTCTTCGGCCTTCTTCTTGCCCATGGCGCGGCGCAGCAGGTCGGCGCCACCGAGCGAATAACCGCCCAGGATCTGCGCAGTCTGCATCACCTGCTCCTGGTAGACCATGATCCCGTAGGTCTCGCTGAGCATCTCGGCCACGGCCGGGTGCGGGTACTCCACCGGCTCTCGGCCGTGCTTGCGCGCCACGAAGCTCGGAATCAGGTCCATCGGACCCGGGCGGTACAGCGCGTTCAGCGCAATCAGGTCTTCCAGGCGCGTGGGCTTGGCGTCGCGCAGCATGCCCTGCATGCCGCGGCTTTCAAACTGGAAAACGGCTTCCGTCTGCCCGCGCGAGAACAGCGCGTACACGCGTTGGTCGTCCAGCGGCACGTCCTCGAAGCGGAAGTTCTCCTGGCCTGGATGGCGCTGGATGATGAATTCGCGCGCAATCTCCAGGATGGTGAGCGTGGCCAGGCCCAGGAAGTCGAACTTCACCAGGCCCACGGCCTCCACATCGTCCTTGTCGTACTGGCTCACGGCCGAGTCGCTGCCGGGCTGCATGTAGAGCGGGCAGAAGTCGGTGAGCTTGCCCGGCGCAATCAGCACGCCGCCGGCATGCATGCCGACGTTGCGCGCCATGCCTTCGAGCTTCTGCGCCAGCTCGATCAGGGTCTTGACGTCGTCTTCCTTCTGCAGGCGCTCGGCCAGCACCGGCTCCATCTCGATGGCGTAGTTGTTCTTGTCGCCCTCCTTCTTGGGCACCGGCGGGTATTGCAGCGTGACCGACATGCCCGGCTTGTTCGGAATCAGCTTGGAAATGCCATCGCAAAAGCCGTAGGAGAAGTCGAGCACGCGGCCCACGTCGCGAATGGCGGCGCGTGCAGCCATGGTGCCGCGGTCCCGGTTGGTCTGGCAGAAATCGATGTCAAAGTCGGGCATGGACACCCGCTCCGGGTTCAGGAAGCGCTCGAACAGCAGGTTGTATTGCAGCGGATCGAGGTCGGTGATCTTGAGCGCATAGGCCACCAGCGAGCCGGCACCCGAACCGCGGCCCGGCCCCACGGGACAGCCATTGTTCTTGGCCCAGTTAATGAAGTCGCCCACGATCAGGAAGTAACCGGGGAACCCCATCTTGAGGATGGTGTTGATCTCGAACTCCAGGCGTTCCACGTAGCGCGGGCGCTCGGTGTTGCGTTTGGCCTCGTCAGGATACAGGTGTAGCAGCCGCTCCTCCAGGCCCTCGTAGGAGGACTGGCGGAAGAAGTCGGCCATGGGCATGGGCACGCCGTCCACCAGCGGGGTGGGGAAATTGGGCAGCTGGGGCTTGCCCAGCACCAGGGTGAGGTTGCAGCGCTTGGCAATTTCCAGCGT
>JALORL010000147.1 GCA_025458915.1 Hydrogenophaga sp. | reverse complement strand
GAGCCCTTCGACAGGCTCAGGGCGAACGGACGGATGGCTGGCGTGGCTGAGCCCACCTCCGTTCGGATCGCACCCATCACCGTTCGGGCTGAGCCTGTCGAAGCCGCCGCCCGGGTGCTGGCGTGTGCTTGGACGGGCTCACTGCCAGCGGCGGCGCCACTCGGAGTAGATGCGATCAGCCATTGCCTCGCTGCCAGACTGGTGGCGTTCGGTGGCGGCGTTCATGGTGTCGGGGGACTGCACCGTGTCTGGGTGTTCATGGATGGCGCCGGGGTATACCGGTCCGGGGTTGGCCAGCCAGGCGGCGATTTTTTCCGGGGTGATCTCGATGTGGAACTGCATGGCCAGGTGCGGGCCGATGGCGAAGGCCTGGTGGGCGCAGGCCGCAGAGGCGGCGAGCAGTTCGGCATTGGCGGGCAGTTGCACGAAGTTGTCGTAGTGCCACTGGTACACCACCGCTTCGGGGGTCTGGCCGAACCAGCTTCTGGCGTGGGAACTCTCGGCCATGCGAACCGGCAGCCAGCCCACCTCAGGCTTTGGCAAACGCTCCACCCGACCACCAAAGGCGCGGGCGATGAGCTGGCCGCCCAGGCAGTGGCCGATGACGGGAATGCCGAGGGCGTCGGCCTCCAGGATCAGGCGCTCGGCGTGGCGCAGCGTGGGGCGGTCGTCGTTGGCGCTCCATTCGCCGCCCAGCACCGCCAATGCACGAAAGCCCTGCACGGAATCCGGATAGGCCTCGCCCGCTTCTGCGCAGCGCACCTGCCAGGTCACTCCCCGGGCATCAAGCCACTGGCCGAGATAGCCAGGGGCGTCTTCGAGGGTGTGCTGCAGAACAAGTACTTCAGGCGTTGGGGGGGAGATCGGTGTGGGGGTCGGTTTCCGTGCGGCAGGCATGCGCCCCATGATACGAAACGGTACCGCGCCAGGGGGTCCATTGGCCGCAGGCCCCGGGGGACCGATCGCCGGCCATTCCCCCGGCTCTGTTCAGCGTTCGTCAGCGTTCAAAAAAACCTCAGAACCGCCCATGTCGCCCGGCCCCGCCGGCAAACCGTTGCGCCCCCGCCAGCGCGTCCGGAATGCGTTCCCGGCCGCGCTGCCACTCTTGCTGCAGCGCCTCACCCAGGGGCAAGTCCCACTGGGCATGGGCGCTCTCGCGGTCGGCGCGCATCGTGGCCTGCGGAAAGGCAGCGAGCTGCTGCGCCAACGCGACCGCTGCATCGCGTGCCTGGCCGGTGGGCACCACGCGGTTGGCCAGCCCGATGGCGCGCGCCTCGGCCGCCTCCACCTTGCGCCCGGTGAGGATCAGGTCCATGGCGTGGCCCATGCCGATCAGGCGCGGCAGGCGCACGGTGCCGCCGTCGATGAGGGGCACGCCGAAGCGGCGGCAGTACACGCCGAAGTAGGCGTCTTCTTCCATCACGCGCAGGTCGCACCACAGGGCCAGTTCCATGCCGCCGGCCACGGCCGCACCGCTGATGGCAGCAATCACGGGTTTCGACAACCGCAGCCGCGACGGACCCATGGGGCCGATGGCGCGGGGATCTGCGCTGTCGAAATCCAGGTTGCCAAGCCCGTTGGCGTTGCCCTGCTCGGCCAGGCGGGCGCCGAACTGCAGGTCCCAGCCGGCGCAAAAATGGCCGTTGGCGCCATGAAACACCGCCACGCGGGCGGACGGATCGTCTTCGAACGCGAGAAAGGCCGCGTGCAGGGCCTGGGCGGTGGGGGTGTCGACCGCGTTGCGCACCTCGGGGCGGTTGAGGGTGATGACCCAGACATCGCCCAGCGATTCGGTGGTGACGGCAGGAAGGTTCACGGCGCGGCTTCCGGTTGCGGCGCTGGCCACCAGCCCACGCGTGGCTGCGCCTGGGCGTGTTCCAGCTCGGCAGCGGTCACGGCAATCTGCATGCGCAGCAATGCGCCGGCCATGGACTTGCCCAGGTTGTCCAGCCGCAGATTGCGCGCACCGCCGCCCTGCAGGGCCCCGCGCAGCACCAGCTTGATGGCGAGCAGGTTGGGCAGAAGCCACAGGTCCACCTGACCGGGCAGCCAGGGAGCAAAGTGCACCTGCACCCGCTCGGCAGTGACCTCGCGCGCCAGCAGGCGGTAGCCGGCTTCGTTCCAGGCGAACAGGCCGAAGTCGACCCAGTCGGCCTTGTCGCCGCTGCGGGCGTGGGCGATCTGCACCAGGGGAATGCGTACCAGAGCAGTGTTTTGTTCGGTCATGAGATCAGCATCTCCGCGTCGAACATCACCTTGACCTGCGCTTCCACCTCGGCGCGTGGCACCTGCGTGGGCCAGATGCCCAGCAGCTCGCTGGTGTTGTGCAAACCGGTGAAGCCGCAGGTGTAGGCCGGCCCGCTCAGGCCGATCCACGGGAACAGGCGGCCGAAGCCGTCGGCGGCGGCCTTGTTCTGGGTGCGCAGCACCATGCGGGTCCAGATTTCGTTCATCTGGTTGAGCGATGCGGCATCCGGCAGCGGGGCCAGCGCGCCGTGGGCGGAGTTCAGGCCCGGGTATTCCACGTACAGCTCGTCGAACGGCACGCGTTTTTCGGCCAGCAGGCTGCGGATGGTGGCTTCGGCAGCGCGGGCCTTGTCCCAGGCGTCGGGCCAGGAGAAGCCCCAGGTGACCTCGGCCTTGTGGCCGTCGCGGTAGCCGGCCACCACCTTGAGCGTGTCGGGCGGTGGGCTGCCCCGCGCGCCGGTGAGACGCACGCGGTCGTTGCCTTCGTCTTGCAGCTGGATGGCGCCCATGTCGAGCACCACATCGGGCGAAAGGTAGGCGTGCGGGTTGTGCACTTCATACAGCAGTTGCTGGCGCACGGTGTCGAAGTTGACGCGCCCCCCGGTGCCTGGCGCCTTGGTGATGACGGCGCTGCCGTCTTCCCACACCTCGGCGATGGGGTAACCGATGTGCGCCAGATCGGGGATGGCCTGCCACGCGCCCTGGCTGCCGAAATTGCCGCCACTGCCCTGCCCCGAGCATTCGAGCAGATGCCCCACCGTCAGGCCCTGCGCCAAGCGGTTCAGGTCGGTTTCGCTGCGCGCGCCCTGCAGCGTCCAGCCCAGGCCGTGCACCAGCGGCCCGAGGAACAGCGCGGCATCGGCCACGCGCCCGGTGATGACGATCTGGGCGCCGTGGTCGAGCGCACGCACGATGGGCCCGGCGCCCAGGTAGGCATTGGCAAACACCAGCCGTTCGCGCACGCCGGCCACCGGCTCGCCGGTGAACAGGTGGGCAAAGTCGGCCGTGCCGGGGGCAGGGTCGAGCAGCCGGGGCAGCACGTCATCACCCGACACCACCGCCACGCGCGGATGCAGCCCCTTGGCGGCCAGCGCGGCGCGCACTGCCTGCGCCGCACCCTGCGGGTTGAGGCCTCCGGCGTTGCAAACGAAGCGCACGCCGCGCGCCTGCATCAGCGGCCACAGCCGCAACAGCAGGGGCACCACGTCGCGTGCATAGCCCAGGGTGGGGTCGCGCTGGCGGTCTTTCTGCAGGATGGCCAGTGTGAGTTCGGCCAGATGGTCGCTGGCAATGCACTGCACGTTGCCGCGTTCGATGCTGGCCACCACCGGTTCCCAGTGGTCGCCGTAGAAACCGAGGCCGGCGCCGATGCGGATGGATTTCATGGAGGGCGGGTGGCAGGAAAGCGGTTTCGGGAATGCGGGCTGGACCCGGCAGCATGGGCTTTCAGCATAAGCCGTCCCCACATTTTTGCCAAGCACATGCTTTGTGAAAATAAACCATCCGAAGCGGCACGACGCCGCGTCAATCGCCGCCCGCTGATGCTGGCACGTAAGCGACTCCACGTGGGGAGAACCCTAGCGTCAGTCTTGTGTAAGACCGCTATAAACATCGCACATCGTCTGGGTGCCTTGCCACGTAGCCTGCAGCCGCCGCCGGGAGGAGGAAGACACCAGACCCACAGGAGAACCGCGTGCAATTGCTGCAACTGCTCATCAGCGGCGTGGCCCAGGGCTGTATTTACGGACTCATTGCCCTGGGTTTCGTGCTGATCTACAAGGCCACGGAGACGGTCAGTTTTGCCCAGGGCGACCTGATGATGGTGGGCGCCTTCGCCGGCCTGGCGACCATGACGGTGCTGGGTTTTCCGTTCTGGCTGTCGGTGCCGGCCGCCATCATCGCCATGGGGCTGTTCGGGGTGGTGCTGGAGCGGCTGGTGATCCGCCCCATCCTTGGCCAGCCGGCGTTTTCCATTGTGATGCTCACCATCGGCGTGGGCTATGTGCTGCGCGGGCTCATCACCATGATCCCCGACATCGGCACCGACACCCACACGCTGCCGGTGCCCTATGCGGGCGAAGTGATCCGCCTGGGTGCGCTGGTGCTCTCGGCCGAACAGGTGGTGGTGATCGGCGTGACGGTGGTGCTGTGCGCCGGCCTGTTCGCGATGTTCCGGTATTCGAAGCTGGGCATTGCGATGCAGGCGGCTTCGCAGAACCAGCTCGCGGCTTATTACATGGGCATTCCGGTCAAGCGCATCAATGGCCTGGTGTGGGGCCTGGCCGCTGCCGTGGCGGCGGTGGCCGGCCTGCTGCTGGCACCCATCACCTTCGTGCACGCCAACATGGGCCTGATCGGCCTCAAGGCCTTTCCGGCTGCCGTGGTGGGTGGCTTCGGCAGCCTGCCCGGCGCCATTGTGGGCGGTCTGATCATCGGCATCGTCGAGGCGCTGGCGGGCTTTTATCTGCCCGAAGGCTTCAAGGACATTGCGCCCTACATCGTGGTGCTGATCATGCTGGTGCTCAAGCCCAATGGCTTGTTCGGCGAAAAACTAAGGAAAAAGGTATGACGATGCCGAAGCGCCGCGAACGCCACAACACATTCCAGAGCCACGGCGGAACCGGCTTCGCCGGGCCGCTCGTGGCGCCCCCCCGGGGGGGTAGCGCCGCAGGCGATGCGGGGGGGCTATGAGGTTTCTTTTCAAAACCGACTACGACCAGGACATCCGGCTGGCCAAGCACGGCGGCCATGTGTTCTGGTACGGGCTGCTGTGCCTGTTCATGGTGGCCGCGCCCTGGCTGGTGCAGGAGTACTGGCTGGCGCAGTTCACCTTTGTGCTGATTTACGCGGTGGTGGGTCTGGGCCTGATGCTGCTGGCGGGCTTCACCGGGCTGTTCTCGCTCGGGCACGCAGCCTTCCTGGGCGTGGGAGCGTACACGCAGGCCATCATGGTCAACGCCGGCTTTCCGTTCCCGCTGGCGCTGGCCTGTGCCGGCCTGCTGTCGGCGGCCGTGGGCATGGTGGTGGGCCTGCCGGCGCTGCGGGTCAAGGGCATTTACCTCGGCATGGCCACGCTCGCGTTCGGCTTCATCGTGGAAGAAGGCATGGCGCGCTGGGAGAGCGTGACCGGGGGCAACGCCGGCATGATGGTGAACCCACCCGCGCTGTTCGGCTGGGCACTGGACACACCCACCGAGTTCTATTTCCTGTGCCTGCTGGTCACGGTGCTGAGCACGCTGGGCATCGTGAACCTGCTGCGTTCGTCCACCGGCCGGGCCTTCGTGGCCATTCGCGATTCGGAGATTTCGGCGCAGAGCATGGGCATTCACCTGGCGCGCTACAAGACCATGAGCTTTGCGCTGTCGGCCGCGCTGGCGGGCATTGGTGGTGCGCTGTATGCGCACCAGATCCAGTTCCTGTCGCCCGACCAGTTCAGCCTGCTGCAGTCGGTGGACCTGCTGCTGATGATCGTGATCGGCGGCCTGGGCTCCATCCACGGTGCGTTCCTGGGCGCCATCTTCATCATCGTGATGCCGCAGCTGATCTCCATCGGCAAGGACTTCCTGCCGGCCGTTATTGCCGACGCCACCGGCCTCAAGGGCGTGGTGTACGGCGCGGTGCTGGTGGCCATCGTGCTATTCGAGCCCATGGGCCTGTACGGCCGCTGGCTCAAGGTACGCACCTACTTCCAGCTGTTCCCGTTCTACCGCAAGGGCATGTTCAAGCGGCAGAAATCG
>JALORL010000020.1 GCA_025458915.1 Hydrogenophaga sp. | reverse complement strand
TGCTGCGCCGGGCCGACGCCATCTTCATCGAGGAACTGCGCTCCACCATCGACCACAACAGCGGCAAGAGCTGGTACGACCTGACCAGCCAGGCGTTCACCGTGTTCCTGCCGGTGAAGAGCGTGGGCGTGATGGGCGACGGCCGCACCTACGACTACGTGGTGGCCCTGCGCGCGGTGCAGACCAGCGACTTCATGACCGCCGACTGGGCCGAACTGCCGTACGCGCTGCTCAAAAAAGTCAGCAGCCGCATCATCAACGAGGTGCGCGGCATCAACCGCGTGACCTACGACGTGAGCAGCAAGCCGCCCGCCACCATCGAGTGGGAGTGAATCCAGCTGCCATGACAACGTCCACCGTTCCAGCTGCCATGACAACGTCCACCGTCTGGCGTGCCTTGGTCAACCGCCGCTGGGGGTTCCTGCGATCGCTGGTGGTCTACCACGGCATTCCCTGGCGGGCCCTCCAGCTGCGGCGCTTCTACGCGCGGTTTGTGCCAGCGGGTGGACTGGCGTTCGACATTGGTGCGCACACCGGCAACCGGGTGCAGACTTTTCGCCGACTGGGTGCGCGCGTGGTGGCGCTGGAGCCGCAGCCCGACCTCATGGTCTGGCTGCAGCAACAGCACGGTGCAGATGGCAATGTGGCGCTGCGGGCCGAGGCCGTCGGCCGGGCGCCCGGCGAGGCGCGCCTGATGGCCAGCCCCGCGACGCCCACCGTGGCCACGCTCTCGCGTGACTTTGTGAAGCGGGCCGGTGCCAGCGCATCGTTCAGCAAGGTGCGCTGGGAAGAAGGGCCGGTGGTTCCGGTGACCACGCTGGATGCGCTGATCGCCACCCATGGCCTGCCCGACTTTGCCAAGATCGACGTGGAAGGCTTCGAGCTGGAGGTTCTGATGGGGCTGAGCCAGCCGCTGCCCGCGCTGTCCTTCGAGTTCCTGCCGACAGTGCGCGACCTGGCGCTGGGTTGCATCGACCGGCTGGAGACCCTTGCCGGGCCAGCGCGGTACCGCTATGCGGTGTCCCTCGGAGAGCAACTGACCTTGCTGACACCGCAAGGCATGACGGCCGACGCCATGCGGGAATGGCTCATGCAACTGCCGCCCGATGCGCCGTCCGGCGACGTGCACGCCTGGCTGCCCGGGTCCCACGCAGGCGGGCGGACCGTGGGCTCAGGTATCGGGGGTTGAGGCTTCGCTGCCGTCGACCGGTTCGGTGGAATCGGCCAGGCTTGGGTCGGGCAGCGTTCCGTCACGTGGATCGTGCTCGAAGGCCAGCAGCAACTGGCGGGTGAGCTGCTCCATCGGGCCCAGCGGCGTTGCGGGCAAGCCCAGGCCTGGGGTAAAACCCTGGGCCAGCAGGCGCCGGATCAGGGCGGGGTCGTCCGCAATGATGTGCACCGGCACGTCCCAGCTGGCACCATTGCCTGCCACCAGACCAGGTGGCTGGTGGTCGCCCACGATCACCACCACCAGCGGCCGGGGCGCCAGGTCACGCAGGTAGGCATTCCACCAGCCGTACTGGTACTGCATGCTGCTCAGATAGTTGCGCACCGGGTTCTGCAGTTCCAGCGATTGGGCCAGCGCAGCCTGCGCCTGGGCGGGGGCGGGAACAGAGCCATCCATCAGCCCTGACCAGTCGGACTCGAGCGGGGCCACCGGGTGGAAGGGGGCATGCGTGGTGGTGGTGGGGAACACGACCAATCGGGGAGCCCGGTCGGACTCGGCATCCTGGACGGCCAGTTCCTGCGCATGGAGCAGGGCCATGGCGGCCTGGTCCGGTATGCGCCAGTAGCCGAAATCGGGACCCTGGTAGCCCATGCCGGCGTCATCGACAAACCGGTCAAAACCATAGAAGCGCCCCTCGGGCCAGGGGCGCTTGATGCCCGGCATCCAGCCCACGGTGCGGTAACCCTGCTGCGCGAAATGACCAACGAGGGTGGGCCGATCGCTGGCCAGCAGCAATTGGTGGTGGCTGGGGTCGGCGGTGTTCACGCCCGACAGCAGCGTTGCATGCGACAGCCACGACGAACCACCGAAGGTCGGTGCCACAACGCGGGCCGACACCACCTGCCGGCCGCCGAACGCGATGGTCTGGGCCAGCTGCGAACGGGCATCGACCAGGGCTTCCGCCATGTCGGGTCGGTCGAAAGCCACGGCGCCGTAGGACTCGGCAAACACCAGCAACACGTCGCGTGAGCCCTGTGGCCCGGCCAGCCCGGCCAGGGAGCCACCAAACGTCGGACTGGGGCCGAGCACTGCCGCATCGCTGTGGGCCCATGCCACCCGCGCCAGCAACACGCCCTGATCCACCAGCGTGGGCATCAGGGGCAGGGAAAAAAACCAGCGGGTATCGCGCTGGTCGGGTACGTAGGCCGCAAAACTCACCGTCAAGGCTGCCACGGCACCCAGCAACCAGGGGCGTGGCGCCGACCACAGAAGTGCCTGCGACAGGGTTCCCAACGCCCAGCGCACAACAGCCCACAGCACGACCAGACCGGCGATACACCCAGACACCACCGCCCCCAACTGCACCAACGACAGCGAGCGGGCCGCAACGCGCATCAGTTCGGCCGCATGTTGACCGTCCCAGTAAATGTTCACCGGCCGTCCCAGCACCGCCGGGATGGTGACATCGGCATAGCGCACCAGAACCAGCCACACAAACCCGACAGCCAGCCAGGACAGCGCGCGCGTGCCCGGGGGTCGCCCCCGCCATGCGACCCAGCCCAGGAGCGCCGCCACCCCCAGGCACAGCTCGAAAGACAGGCGCGGCATGTACAGCACTCCAAACCCGGGCCAACGGTTCTCGAACGTCAGCAGCGTGTTGAGCAAGCCGAAAGCCAGCGCAAAACGCATCCCCCAGACCAGCGGCGACACTGGCTGGTGGCTTGGGGGATCGCTTGGGGAAGACTGGGCGGGTACGGATGCCACGCGGTTCACAACTTGCGAAGCGGTGTCATTTGCGCACCGCTTCCAGTTCGATGATGAGCTCCACCTCGTCGCCCACCCAGCCATTGGCCACCGCGTAATTCATGCCATAGGCACTGCGCTTGAAGCTGCCCCGGGCCGACACGCCCATCACATAGGGCTTCCCGCCCACGCCACCCAGGGGCGACTCGGCGCTCTTGTTCCATGTTGCCTGCAAGGTCAGCGGCAGCGATTTGCCCAGTACTTCCAGCTGGCCATTGATTTCGAACTGGCGGTCGCCCTTGCGCTGCGCGCTGCCGGCGGTGAACACCATGCGCGGAAATTCGCTGCTGTTGAGGAAGTCGGGGCCCTTGAGGTGGTCATCGCGCTTGCGCTGGTTGCTGAACACACTGGCGGTTTCGACCTCGATGCGCACATCGGACAGGGTGGCCGTGGCTTCGTCGAAGCGGTAGCTGCCCCGCGCCGAGCGGAACATGCCCAGCACCTTGGCATACCCGATGTGGTCCACCAGGAACGCCACCGTCAGGTGGTCCGGATCGATTTCATAGCGGGCGGCCTGGGCCTGTGCAGGCACGGAGGCCAACGTGGCCGCGCCGAGCAGCAAGGCACCCAGCGCAGCGCGCCACAGACGACCGGGATCGGCGATTGAGCGGAATGCGGCTGACGGGATCATGGCGATTGCTCCTTCCACTGGGGCTGTTGGCGCGCAAGCGCGCGGATGTCGATACCAAACGATACGCACAGCAGGGCCAGGCTGGATGCAGCCAGCCACTGCGCCAGCGCCACCGGAACGATGGGGCCCAGACAGATGATGAGGGCCGTGACCTGCACCACGCACACCGTCTGGCGCCGCCGGCTGGGCGCCAGCGGACCCGACAGCCAGGGCCACAGGCGGGCCGACAGCACGAAGGCATAGCGCATGAGGCCGGATGCCAGGATCCATGGCCCGGCCTGGCCGGCTTGCACCACGAGCAGGCACAACACCAGAATGTAGAAAGCATCGGTTTCCATGTCGAAGCGTGCACCCCAGGCACTGGCCAGACCGGTCTTGCGGGCCAGGTGTCCGTCCACGGCGTCCAGCAATGCCGTGACCGTGGCCACCACCACCAGTGCCCAGGCAGCCACCGGGGTGGCATGGATCGGCGTAGCGGGAAAGACTTCACCCACCAGCGCAGCCATCAACAGCACCAGGGACAGGCGCAGCAGGGTGATGCCGTTCGCGGGCCCGAAGCGGGTATGCGGATGGGCATGGGAACTGCCAAGGGTGTAGCCGATGAACGTGGCCGTGAGCGCCCAGAGCGCCAGGGCCTTGAAGACAAAAGCCGTCGCCACCACCCCCCATGCGACCAGCGCGAGCGCACCGGCCAACACAACGCCGCCGGCCCCCAACAGGTAGGGCAGGGTGTTGCGGCGCAGCGTTTGTGCAAAAAGGTTGCCGGGGGACATTCGTCAGGCTGTCAGGGGTTTTGTCATGGACACCGTACCATTGTGGGCGCTTCCATCAGGCCAGCGCGGTTCGACGGTCATTCCAGGCTGCTGGCCAGACTCCAATTCTTCCCTCAAGGTTCCATGTCCGACTTTGCCCCTGCGCAGGCGCAGGCCTTCTGGGTCATTGGCCCGCTCCAGTCCGAATGGCGCCACTTGGACCTGCCTCCACTGGCGCCCGACGAGGTGCGGGTGCGCACCCTGCACACCGGCGTGAGCCGCGGCACCGAAACGCTGGTGTACCGGGCGCAGGTGCCCGTGAGCGAGGCGCAGCGCATGCGTGCACCCTTTCAGAGTGGCGCGTTTCCCCACCCGGTGCAATACGGTTATGTGAACGTGGGCCAGGTGGAGCAGGGGCCCGCCGCGCTGGTGGGGCAGACGGTGTTCTGTCTGTTCCCGCACCAGACGCTGTACCAGGTTCCCGCCAGCGCGGTGGTGCCCTTGCCGCCGGGTGTGCCACCCGCCCGCGCAGTCCTGGCCGCCAACCTCGAGACCGCCATCAATGCCCTCTGGGACGCCGATCTCCGCATGGGCCAGCGGGTCGCGGTGGTGGGCGCTGGCACGCTGGGCCTGCTGGTGGCCTGGCTGGCTGCGCGCATTCCGGGTTGTGCGGTCGAGGTGATCGACATCGAGCCGTCGCGCGCCGCGGTGGCGCAGGTGCTGGGGGCCCGGTTTTCCCTGCCGCAGCAGGCCAGTGGAAACGCCGATCTGGTCGTGCACACCAGCGCCAGCGAAGCGGGGCTGGGCACCGCCTTGCGTCTGGCTGCGTTCGAAGCCACCGTGCTGGAACTGAGTTGGTACGGCAACCGGCCGGTGCAGGTGCCACTGGGCGAAGACTTCCATGCCCGCCGGCTGCAGCTCAAAAGCTCGCAGGTGGGCTCGGTGGCCCCGGCCATGCGACAGCGCTTCACCCACCGCCAGCGCCTGGAACTTGCTTTGTCGCTGCTGACCGATGCCCGGCTGGACGCGCTCATCACCCACAGCGCACCGTGGGACCAGTTGCCCCAGGTCATGGCCCGGCTGGCCGGGCCGGGCGCGGCCGATGTGTTGTGCCACCGCATCGATTACCCCGCAGCGCCCTGACAGCGCGCGCAGCCCCACCGCAGCCCCGTCCTTCCTTTTTTTCAACACGGAAATCCACCATGTACGCCGTCAATGTCAGAGACCATTTCATGATCGCCCACAGCTTCCAGGGCGAAGTGTTCGGGCCCGCCCAGCGCATGCACGGCGCCACCTACGTGGTGGACCTCGAAATGCGCCGGCAGCAGCTCGATGCCGACGGCATCGTGATCGACATTGGTCTGGCCACCAAGGTCCTGCATGAAGAACTGGCGCGGCTGAACTTCCAGAACCTGGACGAGATGCCCGAGTTCAAAGGCCGGAACACCACCACGGAATTCCTGGCACGCGTGCTGTTTGACCGCATCGCCGCCCGGCTCGCCACCGGCGACCTGGGCCCGCAGGCCTTGCCTGCTGCAGGCGATGGCGGCATTTGCCACATGAAGGTCACGCTCAACGAATCCCACGTGGCCTGGGCCTCGTTCGAAGGCAGCCTGCCGGTGGCCCGGGCCTGACCCTGAACATGGCGCTGCTGCACGTTCTGGTTCCTGGCGACTGGCACCAGCCCACGGGCGGATACGCCTATGACCGCCGCATGGCCCGGGAACTTGCTGCCCTGGGCTGGACGGTCCATGCCGAACAGCTCGCCGGACCCTGGCCGACACCCGATCCGGATCTGCTGGCCCGCACCCATGCTTGGCTCGCCACACTGCCCGACCACAGCCTGGTGCTGGCCGACGGCCTGGCCTTCGGCGGGATGCCCGAACTCGCTCGCTTCCACGCCGGGCGTTTGCGTTGGGCAGCACTGGTGCACCACCCGCTGCACCTCGAAACCGGGCTGGATGGTGCGGGGCGCCTGCACCTGCGCAACAGCGAAACCCGAGCGCTCCAGTGGGCGCGCGGTGTGGTGGTGACCAGCCGCCATACGGTGCGCGACCTGGTCGCCATGGGCGTGCCCGAGCAGAGCATTGCGGTGGTGGAACCCGGTACCGAGCGCGTGCCGGGTCCGGGCATGCCGCCACCCCACCGCGCGCCGGGTCCCGTGCGCCTGCTGTGCGTGGCCACGGTCACGCCCCGCAAGGGCCATGCGGTGCTGCTGGAAGCGCTGGCGGACCTGCCCATGCCGGAACAGTCCTGGGAGCTGCACAACGTGGGCAGCCTGCAGCGCGACCCCGACCACGCCCATCGCATGCAAACCCTGGCAGCGGCCATGCCCTGTGCCAGTCAGGTCACCTGGCATGGCGAGGTGGATGACAACACCCTGCGCTCGCACTACGACCATGCCGACGTGTTCGTTCTCCCGTCCCTGCACGAGGGTTTCGGCATGGTGGTCACCGAGGCAGTGGCCCACGGTCTTCCCGTGGTCACCACCGACGGCGGTGCACTGGCCGACACCTTGCCGCCCGGCGCCGGACTCGTGGTGCCGGCCGGGAACGCCCCCGCCTTGCGGGCGGCGCTGCACCGGGTTCTTCACGACACGGCGTTGCGCAACCAGCTTGCCAGCGGCGCCCGCCAGGCCGCGCTCAGCCTGCCCGACTGGCCGCAACAGGCCGCCCGACTTTCCCAGTGGCTGCACGCCCTTCCATGAACAACACCCCCGAAACCGCCGAGCCCCGCGACAGCTTCAGTGCCGACTGGCTGAGCCTGCGTGAACCCTACGACGAGCGCGCCCGCCATCAGGCCGCTCGCCACCTGCGCCTGCCAGCGCGCCTGAAGTGGCTGACCCAGCATCTGCAGCGACCATTGCGCGTGATGGATCTGGGCTGTGGCACTGGCGCCAACCTGCGCTGGCTGGCCCCGCACCTGGCTGGGCCACAGGAATGGTTGGTGGTGGACCACGACGAAGCCTTGCTGACCGCCTGGCCCGAGCGCTTCGCCCGCACCGGCACCCGGTTGCAGGGCGATGCACGCGACCTGAAAAGCGCGCTGCGGTGGCCGCTGCCCGATGCACCGGTGCAGATCGTTCGCCAGCCGCTGGACCTGGCCAAGCGCCTGCACGAACTGCCCTGGCAGGCGGCCGACCTCGTGACGGCATCGGCCCTGATTGACCTGGTCAGTGCTGCATGGCTGGAACAGCTGGTGGCGCACACCCGTGCGTCGGGGGCCATGCTGCTCTTGTCGCTCAGTGTGGATGGACGCCACCTCTGGTCGCCTGCCGACCCGGACGACACACGCGTGGGCCACGCATTCGCCGCCCACCAGCAGCGCGACAAGGGTTTTGGGATGGCACTCGGCGCGCAGGCCGTGCCGGTTCTGGAAAGCGCTCTGGTGCAGTCCGGCTATCGGGTGGCCAAAGCACACAGCGACTGGGTGGTGGACACCGCCGAAGGCCCGGGGGGCGTCGCGCTGTATCAGGCCATGGTGGAGGGCATGGGGAACGCGGCGCGGGAGCAATCACCGCGGGAGGCCAGCCGCATCCAGGGCTGGCAGACGCGGCGCATGGCGACCGGTGGGGCGGCAGCGCTCACGGTGGGCCATGTCGACCTGATTGCCTGGCCCGCTGCGGCCGCGCAAGGCCGTCGCCGCAGGCGCTGAGGCCTCAGCCCTGCAGGTCCATGTCCCAGAGCAGGTCTTCGCCCAGGGTGTACCGGCGAACCGGAGGACGCGGACAATCGGCCATCACGGGCCGGGCTGCGGCCTGAAGACCCCGGCGGCCTTCGCCGATCAGCACCGGCGCCACCACCAGGTGCAGACGGTCGAGCAGGTTCTCGCGGTAGAAGCGCGATACCGTCATGCCACCGCCTTCCACGAACAGCAGGCGTAGCCCCCGCTGCGCCAACGCCGCCACGGCGCGCCCGGACGCATCTGGCGCGGGATGTGCCGCGGCGTCCAGCAGCCCAGGAACGGCAACCACCTCGGCGGCGTGCGCACCGTCCACGTCGGCACCGACACGCCGGCAAGCCAGCCGCTCCCGGGCCATGTCAGCCACGCGTTGGTCGCACAGCCAGAGGGTAGGAGCCTGACCGTCGGAGAACACGCCGGCCGTGCCGTCCAGCCGTGCGGCCGGGTCCAGCACCACCCGCACGGCGTTGACGCCGGCCACGCGCCGGGTCGTGAGCTGGGGGTTGTCAATGGCGACGGTACCGGCGCCCACCACCACCGCGTCACACAGCGCGCGCAGGCGGTGCAGGTGCACCAGACTTTCCGGGCCGGTCACGTAGTAGGAATCGCCAGTGCTGGTGGCCACAAAACCATCCAGGCTCTGCCCCAGTTGCGCCACCAGCCAGGGCTGCGCGGTGGTGGAATGGTCCAGCGTGTGACGGGCGTCCAGCATGGGCTTGTACAGCGCGAACAGATCGGCACTGGCCTTGCTGCAGGTGCCCTGGAGGGTCCAGCCGCCTTGTCGGGCGTGCACCAGACGGGTGAGCGGAAAGCGGGTGCCAGCCGCCCCGGCCCGCACATCCAGCATCTGCTGCCACAGATCTGACCAGTCCTGCGGCTCCGTGTCCTGAGCGGGTGCAGAGCGCTTGCCGGCGATGCGTGCTTGCCTAAGTGCTGCCATGGTCTGCATTCTTGCATCGGCCGCCAAAACCCAGAATCCCAGGGAGGTAAAAGGGCATGTCAGTCCCAGTCGGAACGGTAATAGGGGTCATCGGTGTCGGCGCCAGCACCGCCCGGAGCGATTGCGCCATCGGCCCACACCGGGAGCAAGGCCAATGCCACCGGAACTGCCGCCAGCAGAACCGACAGCCAGGGCACCCAGCGCGGATGCCGCATGGCCCAGCCCGTTCGCCGCAGCGCCAGGGGAATGCACAGCGCCAACGCCAGCAAGCCGCTGCGCAACAGACCGGCTGCCACCGTGGCCGACAACGACTGCGCGAGCGCCAGCCACGCCAGGGCCAGGGGCATCAGCGCCGGTCGGCTGCACAGGCCGGGCGCGTCGGGCGCGAGCCAGCCCCACAAGGCCAGCATCCCGGTCACGACCGCCAGCGCCATGGCCAGTTGCGCAATCAGCAACGACCCGCCCATGGCAGCCATGGCAGCCTGACCGGCAGCCACCACAGCCAGAACCGCACCAGCCGAAATGCAAGCCTGACCCGCCACCGGGGTCGGCTTCTGTGCAGCCTCAGGCGGGCTGGCACCCGGCAGCAGCACCAGCGCCATCAAGGCCGATCCACCCAGCAACCAGGCCACGCTCTGGAAGGCTGGAGCACCACCACCGCCTCCGGTCAGCCAGATCGACGCCATCGCCCACAACGCCGTGCCCAGCGCCCACAAAGGCCACCGCAGGTCCTGCACCCGCAAAACCGCAACCGAGGCCACGGCGACCCCGACCGAAAGCAGAACGATCCAGGGAAATTTCTGGGCCCGGGAGGCAGCCGGCCACTCAAACCCGGGAAAAATCACCAGTGCCACCAGCAGCCCCAAGGCGGCACCCAGGCCCGCCCAGCGCGGGGAACGAGCGGGGCGCCAGCCGCCCAGGACAGCCATGGCCAGCAAGGCTGCCACCCATGGCAAGACAAGGCTCTGGACGGCCGGGTGGTGCAACATCGACACGTTGAACTCCTGTGGTGGGGCGAGCGACCCATCATCGCACCACCAGGGTCATCCGGGAAAGCCCTCGGGACGCTTGTGGTGCGGCGCGCGCTGCAGGCATCATCGCAGCATGTATCTGCCGCCCCAATTTGCCGCCAAAGACCCTGCCATTGCCCTGGAGGTGATGCGCCAGCACCCGTTTGCCCAACTCATTTCGGTCGGTCCGGATGGGCTGCCGTTCGTGACCCCGCTGCCCCTGCACGTCGATGAACGGGCGGATGGCCTGTACCTGCTGGGGCACGTGGCCAGACCCAACCCGCACGGCAAATACCTGCGCGACCAGCCCAAGGCGCTCATCACCTTCCTTGGCCCGCACGCCTACATGACCCCACGGGTCTACCCGGACCTGGCGCGTGTTCCCACCTGGAGCTACCTGGCCGTGCACGCCACCGTGGAAGCGCGGCCCATCGAAGAGTTCGAGAACAAGGACCAGTTGCTCAAACACCTCATCCACGACCACGACCCTGCCTATGCCGACCAGTGGCGCGCGCTCGACACGGAATATCAGACCAGAATGATGCAGGGCATCCATGCGTTTGAATTCCAGGTACTGGGGCTGGCGTGCAAGGTCAAGCTCAACCAGCACCGCCCCGAGTCCCATGCGGCCATGGCGAAGGCCTACACCGCGGGGAATCAAGACGAACGAGCCCTGGCACAGTGGATGCAGCGGCTGGGCATGGTGCAACAACCGCCAACCGCATGAGCACCGACGACCACTTCATGCGACTGGCACTGGCCCAGGCCCACGCCGCGCGCGCAGCAGGGGAGGTGCCCGTGGGTGCCGTGCTGGTTCGCCGCCACCCGGATGGCACGGCCACGGTGCTCGCTGCGGCCCACAACAACCCCGTGGGCAGCCACGACCCCACGGCGCACGCCGAAGTGCGCGTGCTGCGCGAGGCCGCGCGCCATCAGGGCAACTACCGGCTGGAAGGCTGCGAGCTGTACGTGACGCTGGAGCCCTGCGCCATGTGCGCCCAGGCAGCGTTCCATGCCCGGCTGGACAAAGTGGTGTTTGGCGCACCCGAACCGCGCACCGGCGCTGCAGGATCGGTGATCAACCTGTTTGCCGTACCCGCACTCAACCACCGGACCCAGGTGCAGGGCGGTGTGCTGGCGCACGACTGCGCAGAAGTCATGCAAAGCTTTTTCCAGGACCGCCGCGCCGCCGCGCGCGAACTGGGCAGCCCGCTGCGCGACGACGCCCTGCGCACGCCCGAAGAACGCTTCTCCAATCTGCCAGGCTATCCATGGCAACCCCGGTACGTCAACGACCTGCCTGCGTTGGCCGGGCTGCGCATGCACTACCTGGACGAAGGGCCCACCCATGCACCGCGCACCTGGCTGTGCCTGCATGGCAATCCGGCGTGGAGCTATCTCTACCGCAAGATGATTCCGATCTGGCTGGCGCAGGGCGACCGGGTGCTGGCACCCGACCTGATCGGCTTCGGCCGCAGCGACAAACCCAAAAAGGCCCATGCCCACACGTTCTCCTGGCACCGCCAGGTGTTGCTGGAATGGGTCGAGCGCCTGGACTTGCGCAACGTAGTGTTGGTGGTGCAGGACTGGGGCGGTCTGCTCGGCCTGACCTTGCCCATGGCCGCTCCCCACCGCTACGCTGGCCTGCTGGTCATGAACACCATGCTCGCCACCGGCGAGCAGCCGCTCAGTCCGGGCTTCCTGGCCTGGCGCGCCATGTGCAGGGACAAGCCCGACTACAGCGTCGGCCGGCTCCTCGCGCGCAGTGTGCCGAGCCTGTCCACCGCTGAATGCGCGGCCTACGATGCGCCATTCCCCGACCGCGGCCACCGCGCCGCCCTGCGTGCGTTTCCCGACCTGGTGCCGGAAACCCGCAACGAAGACGGTGCATCCATATCGCGTGAAGCCCGGGATTTCTGGCAGAACGCCTGGCAGGGGCGCAGCCTCATGGTGATTGGTCAGCAGGACCCCGTGCTCGGCGAGCCCGTCATGCAGGCTCTGCGCCGGACCATTCGGGGCTGCCCTGAACCCAGGCTGCTGCCCGACGCCGGTCATTTCGTGCAGGAAGCCGGCGAAGGGATCGCACGCCAGGCCATCGCGGTTTTTGCGCGATGATCTCCCGCTCCCCATTCGCGATCAGCCCCTGAAGGCTGACCGCTCACCGAACTGCCTGCCGCGCCCATGAGCCACATCTACATCTATTCCCCCTCGAGCGCCGTGCGCGACAAACCCGCCTTCCGGCGCGGCATCGCCCGCCTGAAAGCGTCAGGCCACTCGGTCGAGGTGGACGAGGCCGCCCTATCCAGCCACATGCGCTTTGCTGGCGATGACGCTACCCGCGTTGCGGCCATCGCCAGGGCAGCTGCCAGCGGCGCGCAGGTGGCGCTGATTTCGCGCGGCGGCTATGGGCTCACCCGCATCCTGCCCGACCTGCCTTACAAGGCGCTCGCCAAAGCCATTGAAAAAGGCACGCATTTCGTGGGTGTCAGCGACTTCACCGCCCTGCAGTGCGCACTGCTGGCCAAAACCGGGGCGCCCACCTGGGCAGGGCCAGCGCTGGGCGAAGACTTCGGGGTTGAAGGCACGCCCGACGACATCATGGAAGCGTGTTTCGACGACCTGTTGTGCGGCCAGGGGGAGGGCACCGGCTGGCGCCTGCCACGCACCGACGTGCCGGGTCTGCCGGTCCCGAAAAAACCGGTGGAGGGTGCGCCCAACCTGCACATCCGCAACGCGGTGCTATGGGGCGGCAACCTTACGGTGCTGTGCTCCCTGCTGGGAACGCCCTGGTTTCCGGCGATCAAGGGAGGCGTGCTGTTTCTGGAAGATGTCAACGAGCACCCCTACCGCATCGAACGCCTGCTCACCCAATTGCTGCACGCCGGCGTACTGGGCCAGCAGAAGGCAGTGCTGCTGGGTGGCTTCACGCGCTACAAACCCGTGCCGCACGACAAAGGCTTCAAGCTGCAAACCGTGGTGGACTGGCTGCGCTCCAAGGTAGCCATCCCGGTATTGACGGGACTGCCCTATGGACACGTTCCCACGAAGGTGGTGCTGCCAGTGGGCCAGAAGGTGGAACTGCTGGTTCAGGAGCGCGACGCCCTGCTGTTCTGGGGTTGACTGGCCATTCACGCGGGCTGGAGGGGGAGGGCCGTCTTCAAACCGCCAATGCTCAGCGCCGCAGCCGCCCCGACTCCATGAGGCTGCGGGGCAACTGCCCCTGGAACACAGGCGACAAACCCTGAACCATGTCCACCGCCTTGGCTTCGCCGTGGATGCGGCTGAGCACTGAGACCATTTCTGAACGCGCAAACCACAGCGCGTTGGCGTCCGGCAGGTAACGCAGCCGCCGAAACAACTGCGGGTTCAGGGACGCGCCTTCGGCGCCCAGCGTGGTCAGCATGGCCTGGCGAATGGGCTCCAGGGATTCCGGCGCATCAAGCCGGTTCTCTGCGCTGAGCAACGCAGAAATGCTGTGCCGCAGACTGGGTTTGAACCAACGCATGGGGACTCCTGAACGACATACCGTGTCTTTGTGTGTGGCACCTTAACCGCATGTAAGCGGTCTATGCAATCACCTGCATCCCTAGAAATTCCAAAATACAACAGCCTGTACCCCATGAAAATCATGGGCTTAGCGCTTTTGGCTCCGGTGCTTTCTGAGGATCATGAATACTTTCAATCAACCAGCGACACAGGCTGCCCAGACATCGGGGCCGAATGCACTCCACCCGGCGTCCAAAGGCACTACATGCGGTTGCCACATTGCTCTGCCGGCCCCGGCAGGATTGCCCCGCGTTGGGGCACGCCGTTGGTCCGATGCTGCGGGACCGGTGCAACACTTCCGGCCTGCAGCGGTTCAGGGCGCCAAACCGCGTGTGATGTAATTCACGCAAATTAACCAGCAATCCATGGCAGAACTGACCATCGCATTCGTGGACCTCACCGGGAGTGTGTCGGTCTTCGAAACCCTCGGCAACGAACGCGCCACACAGGCTGTCACCAAAATCACGCAGTGGGTCGGCTCCATTGGCCTCGACAACGGCGGCAAGGTGGTGAAGATGCTCGGAGACGGGGTTCTTCTCTCCTTCACGAACAACCGCATGGCCGTGGAGAGCATGATCCAGATTCAGCAGGAGCACACCCAGCGGGTGGCGCAATGGCCGTTGCGCCTGAAGCTGATGATGCAGATCGGCATGGCCCGGGGGCAGGTCATCCAGGTGGATGGCGACTGCTTCGGCGATGCGGTCAATCTGGCATCCCGCCTGAGCGACCTTGCCGGCCCCGAACAGATCCTGACCACCGACACCGTGATCCGCAACCTGGGCGCCAAGCACGGCGTGCGCAGCCGCAGCCTGGGACCCATGCGGATCAAGGGGAGGGCAGAGCCCTGTGAGGTATTCCGCATTGAATGGCAGACCGAAATGGCTTCGGAATTTCTCACGCTGCCTGCCGACCTGCACGCGCTCGGCACCAACCGCGAATCCTTGTTTGGAGGCATCGAGCTGGGCTGGCTGGACAGCAGCCGCTCCTTCGGCCTCACCGAGCTGCCGGTGAAGATCGGCCGGGTACCCGAATCGGATTTCGTGGTGAACGACCCGCGCGTGTCGCGCCTGCATGCCACCATCGACATCCGGTCCGGGCACTATGTGCTGGAAGATGTCAGCAGCTATGGAACCTGGGTGCGCTTCTCGGGCACCGACAATCCGATCGCCCTGCGCCGGCAGGAATGCCTGCTGCACAGCGACGGTGAAATTTCCCTGGGTTCACCATTCACCGACTTCAGCGCCCCGAATGTCACCTTCAGGCTGGTGGACGGCCAGATGGTGTTGGGTCGGGTCGCTGCGGCCTGAAGCGGCCGCGTCAAACGGCGCTGGCTCAGGCCGCTGCGGAATTCTTCGTTTCGCCACTGGCCAGCTGGGTGTCATTGAACTGGGCCAGCGCCAGTTGCATCTGGCTGGCCAGCTGTGCAATGAACTGATCGACCTCGCTGGTGGTGATCTGTCCGTTCCTGTCGCTGTCCGCAGATGCCAGCAACGCCTTGAGGGGATCGGTCTCGCCACCGGCGACCGCTGGGGCCGCAGCACCATCGGAGCCAGCAAGCGTGGATGCCAACGCCGGGTCCACCATTGAATAGGTGGTGGTTGTGGTGGTCACCATTTTGAAGGACTCGGCGGTGGTGGGCAGGGCCGGCCCACTGCCGTCGAACTCGGCGCGTGTGAGGGTACCGTTGCCGTCGGTGTCCAGTGCATCGAACCCGGAGGGATCAGACGTTTCCGTGCCGCGGGCATTCAGGAAATCCTGGGTGCTGGTGGGGGCGGCGAACACCTGACGCAGCAACTGACCCATTTCTTCGCCGTTCAGCGAACCGCTGCTGTCGGCATCCAGGCTGGTGAACAGCGCTTCGCTGCTTTCGTCCATTTCCACGCCCAGCTTGCCGGACAGCTGCTCCAGGGCAGCCCGGAACTCGCTCTGTTCCACGCCCCCGTTGCCGTCCGCATCCACCTTTTTCAGCATCTTGTCCTGAAGATAGGTGGTGAGGGCGGAGCCCAGCGATGCAAGGGCCGGTGACCATTGGCTGGCGGTGGAAGAACCGATTCCTTCGGCGGTGCTCATGGCGAATCCTTTCAGGTGGGGAACGTCGGGGCCCTGGGGGCGTGGACGTATGGTCCGCCAACTGCCTGCTGCCCGAACGCCGGATCAGCGCGGTATCCCCACCGCTTTTCCGTGCTTCGCGCAGCACAAGCCGCCTATTTCAGATTGCCGGATAAAAACTGCGCCAACCGCTCGCTCCTGGGATTGGCCAGCACCTCGCGCGGCGTGCCCTGTTCCTCAATGCAGCCCTGGTGCAGAAAGATCAGGTGGTTGGAGACCTCGCGGGCAAAACCCATTTCGTGGGTCACCACCAGCATGGTCCGGCCTTCTTCGGCCAGCAGCTTCATGACCCGCAATACCTCGCCGACCAGCTCCGGGTCCAGCGCGCTGGTGGGTTCATCGAACAGCATGACGGCAGGCTCCACCGCAAGTGCCCGCGCAATCGCCACCCGCTGCTGCTGGCCACCACTGAGGTGCGCCGGGTAGCGGTCCTCCACCCCGCGAAGACCCACACGCTCCAGGTATCGCCGTGCAGTGGCCACGGCTTCATCGCGCGGCACGCCCAGTACATGCACCGGTGCTTCGACGATGTTCTGCAGCACGGTCATGTGGGCCCAGAGGTTGAAGTGCTGGAACACCATGGCCAGCCGGGTACGCAAACGCTGCAGTTGCGCTGCCTGCACCGCCTGCAACTCGCCGTTGCGGTCGGCCTTGAGCAGCAGCTCTTCACCCGCAAGAACAATGCGGCCCGCATTGGGCTTTTCCAGCAGGTTGATGCACCGCAGCAGCGTGCTCTTGCCAGATCCGGAACTGCCAATCAGGCTGATCACGTCGCCAGCGCGGGCCTGCAGGGACACCCCCTTGAGTACCTCATTGGGACCAAACCGCTTGTGGATGTCCTCCACCTGGAGCAAGGCGGTTCCGGAAGAGGCGGAGCTGGAAGGCGTCATGGTTGAAACAGGGTTGTTGAGGCCCGTCAGGCCCCGAGCAGGTCACCGGTGCGGAACGCCTTGGCGCCCGCCACCTTGCCCACCTCGCCACCCGCCTGCAGGTAGCGGTCGCGCACGATGGCGTAGAGCACGCCATCGACGGCGGACTTCACTTCGTGCACATGGGATGCACCGGGCGCGGTCGGGTCGATGACCTCGGCCACCACTTCGCCAGCATGCACCCGCTGGCCAGGCTGGACCCGGTAGACCAGCACACCCGGCAACTCGGCACGCAGTGTCTGCGAGCCCGCCAGAGGCGTGGGCTCGCACCTGAGAGCTGGAAGCGGCTGCGCTTCGGCGCGCATCACGCCGGCATGGACCAGGTACTGTGCAATGGCCTGCGCATCGGGTCTGGCCAGTGTGTGCAGCACATCGCCTTCGCCACGCAGTTCCACGGTGGTACTGGCGCAGGCCTGGGGCAGGGGAGCCATGCGGCCAGTCGCTTCCACGCGCTCGGCCAGCTGCCACCAGATACCCGACAGCCGCTCGTCGAACGGCCCTCCGCCCGAGTCCCTGGCCAGCAGAACCGCCTGGCATTGCAGAAGCTGCGCCAGGGGTTTCATGGCGGGCCAGCACGGTTCTTCGCAGTAAAGGTGCATGACCGACTCGCCATCGCAGTGCAGGTCCAGGACCAGATCAGCATCGTGGGCCAGCAGCAGCAATCGGCGGCGCAGGCTATCCAGCTCGTTCGCGGGAGACCACTGTTCCAGCCATTGCTGCATGGCGGACCGCACCAGCGCCACGTTGCTGGCCGGGTCCTCACCCAGGCGGCCCAGGACGTCAGCCCCGATGGCCTGGGCCAGATCGGGGTAGTGGCGGTTGAAGTTTTCCGAGGTGCCGAACTCGAAGCGGCCTTGTACGTGGTGGTCGATGCGCTGGGCGAGCCCGATCGGGTTGGCCGCCGGCACCAGCACCACCTGGCCGGTCATCCGACCCTCGGCAGCGGCCTGCTCCAGGATGCCGCGCAAGTGGTGCGCAACCAGCATGCCGGGCAACTCCCCGGCGTGCAGGCTGGCCTGCACGTACACCTTGGGGCGTGCCAGCGGGTCGCCGAACTGGAAAGCCACCAGGGTTTTCTGGCTTCCGAGGCTCTGGCTCAGCAACGGATGTTCGGTTCTCTGCATGAAGGGCGGATGTTGATGCGGTTGCAGTTCAGTGGGCCCGCGGTGCCAGGTGCGCGAGGAACCTGCGCTCGGTCAGACGGAACATGCCGACCAGGGCAAAGGTGATCAGCAGATAGATGGCCGCAGCAAACAGATAAGCCTCGAAAGGCAGGTAGTAGTCCGAATAGATGCGGCTGGCCGCTGCGGTGATGTCGAGCATGGCAGGTACCGCGCTGGCGAGGCTGGTGCTGTGCAGCATCATCACCACCTCGTTGCTGTAAGCGGGCAGGGAACGGCGCAAGGCGCTGGGCAAGACGATTCGCCGCATGGCCTGCCAACGGCCCATGCCCATGGCCTGGGCGGCCTCGATCTCGCCAGCGTGGGTGTCCCGGATGGCACCAGCCAGCATTTCCGCCGTATACGCGGCGGTGTTGAGGCTGAACGCCAGCAATGCGCAAAAGAACGGCTCCTTGAAATGGGTCCAGGGCCACACATCGTCCCAGCGGGCTTGCACCCACTCCAGCTGGGCAATGCCGTAATAGATCATGTACACCTGAATCAGCAAGGGTGTTCCCCGGATCACATAGGTGTAGGTGCCCACCAGCCAGCGCAGCGGCGCCACCCGGCTCGTGAGGGCCAGCGCACATGCCACCGCCATGACACCACCCACCGCCAGGGAAGACAGCAGCAGGGTCAAGGTGGTGACCACCCCGTCGGCGTACATGGCCAGGGTGGCGGGCTCGAAGATGACGCTCCACTTCATCGTCCGGATTCCTCAGGCGGACGTGCGCCGCACGCCCACGCTGTACCGGCGCTCCAGCCAGCGGAGTGCCCACAGCGAAATGGAGGTGTAGGCCAGGAAAAGCACGGCTGCAAAAAGGAAGAAAGTGAACGGCTCGCGCGTGGCGGCGCTGGCCTGTTTGGCCAGGTAGGTCATTTCGTGCAGGCCGATCAGGCTCACCAGCGCCGTGGCCTTGATCAGCACCAGCCAGTTGTTGGTGAAGCCGGGCAGGGCGTAGCGCACCATCTGCGGCAGGGTGATGCGCAGAAACGTTCGCATCCGGCCCATGCCGAACGACCAGGCGGCTTCCATCTGGCCCTTGGGAATCGAGAGGATGGCGCCCCGGAAGGTTTCGGTCATGTAGGCGCCGTAAATGAAGCCAATGGTCAGCACACCTGCCAGAAACGGGTTGATGTCCACCGTGGCCTTGCTACCGGCCCACTCCAGCAGGTTGTTCATGCCGATGGTGCCGCCATAAAAGATGAGCAGCATCAGCACCAGCTCAGGCACACCCCGCACCACGGTGGTGTACACCGTGGCGACGGCCATCGGGAGGGTTTTGCCGGACAGCTTCGCCGCCGCGCCGATCAGGCCGAGCACGATGGCCAGGATCAGCGCCGACAGGGACACCCCGACCGTGAGGAGGGCACCCTGCAGGATGGAGGCGAAGTAGCCGGACAAAACGGACGCCGCCTGGAATCAGTCGCCGTAGACGTCGAAGGAGAAGTACTTCTTGCTGATGGTGTCGTAGGTGCCGTTGGCGCGGATGGCCTTGATGGCGGCGTTCAGCTCGTCCTTGAGCTGGGTTTCGCCCTGGCGCAGCGCAACGCCAACACCAATGCCGAAGTACTTCTTGTCGTTGAGCACCGGACCCACGAAGCCGTAGCCCTGGCCCTCAGGTTTGCTCAGGAAGCCGCCGGTGACTTCCACCGAGTCCGCCACGGTGCCATCCAGACGGCCGGACTTGATGTCCAGGTACACCTGATCCTGGGCCTCGTACGGCACCACCGACACACCCACCGGTGCCAGCTCGCCCATCGCGTACTTTTCCTGGGTGCTGCCCTTGAGCACGCCGATCTTCTTGCCCTTGATGGACGCCAGGTCGGTGAAGGCAGTGTCTGCCTTGACCACGATGCGGCTGGGCGTGTTGTAGTACTTGTCCGTGAAGTCCACCACTTTCTGGCGCTCCTCGGTGATCGACATGGAGCTGATGATCGCGTCGTATTTCTTGGCCTGCAGGCCGGGGATCATGCCGTCCCACACCTGTTCCACGTACACACACTTGCGCTTGATCTCGGCGCAAAGGGCTTCGGCGATGTCCACATCGAACCCGGTGGGCTTGCCGTCGGGGGTCTTGAAGGTGAACGGTTCGTAGGTGGGGTCGATGGCGACCTTCAGTTCCGGCAGCTCGGCCGGTGCCGGGGCGGCGGCAGGAGCAGCAGCAGGGGCCTGGGCAGCGGGCGCGGGCGACTCGTTTTTTCCACACCCCACCAGCACGGCGGAAGCGATCAGACCCAGGGTCAGCATCAGGTTTTTCATGGAATTCCTAGATAAACAGGTGAATCGGGATGGCCGGAATTGGCGCCCTCGAAAGGTAACGGATTGTAGGTGTGGGGTGTTCCGTGCCCGGGCAACTGGCTCTGCTGTTTCCCCCGATGTTCGAAAGCGATTGGCACCAGGGTGCGGCATGTTTTGGAGTGAGCAAGGTCCGTGCCTTTCCGGACCGGTCGGGGTCCGGGAGGTCGGCAGGCGTTCATTTTCTAAATTTTGTTCCAAAGCAATCCCCACTTCCTCCACGGTGGTGCGGTGTATGGTCCCTTGATCTAGAACAGCTTTCTGCTAGATTTTGTTCCAAAAATAGACTGCGTCTAGAAATTGTTCCCCACCTGACGCTCCGCGTTCTCGGTTTGGCCACTATTTGACTCCTGGATCGACCACGGCACTCTTACGGCCGAACTTGCTCAGGTGTCTGGCGCCGTTGTGGTCACCTCATTTATGCCATTGCTGAACCTCGTTCCTGGAGGGTCGAGTGCCTGCAGAATGCCGCCGGAATCTTGACTGCAGCGATTTTCGTGCCACTGAGAAGCAACCTGTGATGTTGATGGTTCGGCTGGAGGGGAGGGAGTCAGACAAGACTTGCTCCAGCAACAGGACTGCACCATCACGGGTCAGGGGCGCTTGTGCAGCGTTTGGAGCCGGTCGCGCCCGTGAGCTGGGTTCACGGTGCCTAGCACGAAGCCGTCATCGGCTCACCCGGCAGCAAGGCGGCATCAATGACAGGTATCGAAGGGGCTGCAGTCATCCAGCGTAGCCGGCCGCCGATGGCTCCGCCAACTCGCGACCGAATGTCAGCTGCTCGAAGCGCTCAACTCACGCTCTCGACCCGAAGCGGACATCGGGGCTAGGCCTCCGAACCCGCCATTCAAGCTGGCGCAACTGCAGATTGGAAACTAACGCGGTTGAAGTATGAGCAGGTTGTTCTGGCCGAGCAGGCGGCACCCCAAAGCGGCTGCTTCAAAAGTCCAGTTGAAAAAGAGCGCCACCGAGAATCGATTGCTTGCACTCCAACCGCCAGCCGTGCGCACGCGACACTTCCATACAAATGGCCAAGCCCAGACCCGAGCCTGGTTTCGTGTTGTCCGAAGCGCGCCAAAAACGTTCGAATACGTGCGCTCGATGATGCTCTGCGACGCCTTTCCCTTGGTCTTCAACGCACAGCCCCCCCGGGGTCACGCTGATTCGAACGATGCCGCCGCTCGGTGAATGATCGATGGCGTTTTCGACCAGGTTTTTGATCAACACGAACAGTTCACCGGCGTCTGCCTCGACCCGAACGTCAGGCGGTTCAAGAACGATCTGCAGGCTGACCTCGGCCTTTTGGGCGCGCCATGACAGAAATCCGCTCACTTGTTGGGTGATCTCTGCCAAAGCCACGGGCTGCTTTCGCAGAACACGTCCACCCGCGACTTCTGCCACGTGCAACAACTGGTTTACCGTGCGCCCAAGGGCGTCAACGTCGCCGAGTGTTTCGGGAGGCACGCGCGCGCCCTGCGCCTCCAACTGCCCGCGCAGCAAAGCAATCGGCGTCTTGAGCTCATGGGCGGCGTTGGCAAAAAATCGCTGCTGCGCATGGAAGGCCAGCTCAAGTCGAGCCAACACCTCGTTGAAAGCGATCACCAAGGGCCGGATTTCGGCTGGCAAGGGTTCCACCGGTATGCGGGCGGACAAGTTGTTTTGGGCGACGGTGTGTGCTGCTTCACTGGCCAGTCGGATCGGCCGCAAAACACTGCGCACCCCCCAGTAGCTCAGGACAGCCAGCACCACAATCGCCAAGGCCGCCATGATGCCCACGGCTTCGGTCATGGCCGGCAAGATCGCTTCTTGCGTCAGTTGGGCAAAGCGATCGCTGCGACCGACCTGCACCCAGTAGTCCTGCCCCTGAATGCGGTGGCGCACGGTGGCGACATGAAACAGCGTTCGGTTGACTTCCGTGCGCAGGTAGTGAGCGTCCTGCTCGCTCGGGGGTACGCCGGGCAGCAGACTGTTGAAATCGCCGTCTGAAGAAGCCAGCACCCGGCCATCGCTTGCCAGAACGCGGTACTTGAGATTCGCAAAAAACGCATCGAAACTCTCGGCGTCGGGCCCTTGCAGCTTCACAGTGAGTTGCCCCTTGCCATCGATGGCCATGGCGTCTGCGATGTCGTGGCTCTGGCCCATGAGGCTTTGCTGCGTGATGAAATCGCCAAAGCGGTGCGCGACCACAGCCTGCACCGCCATGTACAGGCCCGCCACGATGGCAATCGCCAGCGAGAACACGACGGTCAGGCGAAGCGCAAGGCTAGGCGTCTTGAGAAACTGCCAGCGCATAGCCCACGCCTTTCGTGTTGGTGATCGATACCTTCGATTGCAGGGCCACCAGCTTGCCGCGCAGCCGATGAATGGCAACGTCCAGGGCCTTGGGCGTGATGTCGGAGAACGCTCCCCAGGCGGCCGACTCCAGCGCGCCACGCCGCACGACCTCGCCTTGGTGCCGAATCAGAGCCAACAGCACCTGCAATTCGCTGGGGGACAAGGTGATGGACGACGGCCCCACAAAAAGCGTGCTGGCGTGGGGCGAGATCTTGAGGTCTGCGAAACAGGTTTCGTCGGGCGCCCAAGGCTGGTTGCGTCGCATCAAGGCTTTGATCCGTGCCACCAGCTCGGCCATTTCAAAAGGCTTGGTCAGGTAATCGTCGGCGCCGGTTTCGAGTCCGTTCACGCGGTCGTCCAGTGCGTCCCGCGCCGTCAAGATCAGCGGCGGCATGCCCCAGCGTGGCCACGGTGTCACAGGCAATCCCTTGCGCCCGCAAGGCTGCGGCCACCGTTTGGGCCATGCGCGGATGGTCTTCGACGATCAGGACTCGGGACATACACGCAAAGTGTGCCATTCAGAAGCGGTACGTCACACCCACGTTCAGCGATGTGGGCTGGTACTTGGGCTTGCCCCCCAGCGAAGCGTCGGGGTTGGTTGACTTGAAAGTCCCGCTGCCCATCTGGGTCCAGCGCAGGTCGGCGCTCACGCTCCAGCGGTCGGACAAGTCCACTTCGCCACCCACGATGGCTTGGGTGGCCAGACCGCCGCGGCGCGAATACTCTCGTGCGGAGCCACCACGGCTGAGGTCCATGTCGATCTCGGTGACATATCCCACACCAGCGCCCACAAAGGGGCGCACCACGCCCACCTTTTGGAAGCGGTAGTTGCCATTGAGGAAGGCCGTCGTGGAGGCGAACTCGCCCGACACGGTCACGCCATCGATGCGCTTGAGGTCATGACTCCGGTAGTCCCAGGCCAGTTCGGCTGCCCAGCCATTGCCATAGCGATAACCGACGCCTCCGCCCAAGCCCATTCCGCTGCCAAAAGCAGCCTTGCCGGCCAGGGTCGGTACAGAGGATCTGGTATCTGACAGGTTGGTTGAGGCCAGTGAGCTGCTGCCTCCGTAAACGTTGGCATACCAGCCTGCCTTGTCTTGGGGAGCGACGGGCAGGCAAACCAACAGCGAAACACCCGCCACGGAGACAGAAATGAGCGATTTGATGGAAGCTGACATGATGAAGTCCTGATGAGGTTGGAGGGGTTGCGATCGGGGCATTCCGCCTCTCGCGCTGCCATTCTTCGTCCAGCCGGGTTACTGCAAGGTAACTGGCCACCGGATCCGAAAGCTCAGTTCGGCCTCATCCCACCGCCCACCAAGAGCCGCGCTAGCCCCGGACCGCACGCTCGCCACACTCGAAGGGAAACAGTCCTTTGGGTCGCACTGATGAAAAAATGGAGATTTACGGAAGAGCAGATCATTGGCTTCCTGCGCGAAGCCGAGACAGGCCTGCCGGTGACCGAGTTGTGCCGTCGGCACGGTTTCTCGGAAGCCAGCTACTACCTCTGGCGCAACAAGTTCGGTGGCATGAGCGTCTCGGATGCCAAGCGCCTGAAGGAACTCGAGCTTGAAAACACTCGCCTCAAACGGTTGCTGGCCGAGTCGATGCTTGAGAACGAGGTGACGAAAGAAGCCTTGAGAAAAAAGTGGTGAGCGCACCCGCACGGCGCGAGCTGGTGCGCCACATGGTCGACTGCGGGCTGAGCGAACGCCGTTCACTGAGCGTCATCGGCATGAGCGCCAGCGCCTATCGTTATGAGCCCGCTGCAGACCGAAACAGCGTCCTGAAGGACAAGATCATCGCCCTGGCACAACGCCATCGCCGTTATGGTGCGGGCATGATTTACCTGAAGCTGCGCCAGGCCGGTGAGATCGTCAACCACAAGCGCATCGAGCGCCTGTACGCCGAGGCGGGTCTGCAGCTCAGGAAACGAAAACGCAAGAAGATCCCGCTGTCTGAGCGTCACCCCCTGCAACGTCCGATGGCTGCCAACCAGGTGTGGTCCATGGACTTTGTGTTTGACCGAACCGCTGAAGGTCGCACCCTCAAGAATCTGACTGTGGTCGATGATGCAACCCATGAGGCGGTGGCCATCGTGGCCGAGCGGGCAATGGGCGGCACCCAGTTGACGCGGATTCTGGATCAACTCGCCAAGACAAGGGGTCTGCCCAAGGCGATTCGTACCGACAACGGCAAGGAGTTCTGCGGGCGAGCCATGCTGAACTGGGCTCACGCCAGGGGTGTTCAGTTGTTCCTTATCGAGCCCGGAAAGCCCAACCAGAACGCCTACATCGAATCGTTCAATGGTCGATTCCGGGAGGAATGCCTAAACGAGCACTGGTTGACCAGCTTGGCTCATGCCCGTGTGATCGTCGAGGCTTGGCGCCGGGAATACAACGAGGAACGTCCGAAGAAGTCCCTCGGCGGATTGACCCCGGCGGCCCATGCCCAGAAGCTGATGAAAAACCCGCTAAATTAAATCCCGGACTCCAAAGCCCAGTGCTACTGAAAATGGGGGGACGTCGGGCTGACTTCGGGTGACTGCTGACTGGATCAACTTTTAGAAAAAAGTAGGAACAAAATTTAGAAAAGCAACGGCAGGCGCAAGCAACACGATCTGCGCCCATCTTTAACTTAACATAATATACATCGTAGAATGTCTGATCAGATTTCTGATTGAATGCCAGCTGCAGCTCCAGCGCCCGTTGCCGGCCGCCTCCTGACGGGTATCGGCCTGCGGTGCGACCCCACACGTGGCATATTGCACGACCGCATTGCACCGGTGATAACCATAGGCCAGATCCCATGACCATTGCTTCTGTCGCACTCAAACAAGTGGCCGACTTTCGCTTCGAAATCCGGTTCGCAGACCATCTTCCGGTGCTGACGGCCGACGAACCACCGCCCTTGGGCCAAGGGGATGGTCCATCCCCCACACAGCTGCTGTGCGCTGCGGTAGGCAACTGCCTGAGCGACTCTTTGCTGTTTGCGCTGCGCAAGTTCAAACAGACACCCGAACCACTCGAATGCGACGTGGAGGCCGAGGTGGGTCGCAACCCCGAAGGACGTTTGCGCATCCTTGGCATGCGGGTGCACTTGCGGCTGGGAGTGGCAGCCGACACCTTGACCCACGTCGACCGGGCACTGGCGCAGTTTGAAGAGTTTTGCACCGTCACTCAGAGTGTTCGGCAGGCATTTCCGGTGCGCGTCACGGTAACCGACGCCGCTGGCACCCTTCTGCACGATCGGAGCTGAGGCGCGTGCGCCCCCTGCCCTGGCACATCCCAGCTCCCTGTCGCACCAAGGACCACCATGTCTGGAACACCCTTTGAGTCTCCCGCAGAAACCTGGAATCAGCGGTTTTCCGGGGCAGCCTTCCTGTTTGGCGAGAAACCGAATGCGTGGTTGCAAGAACAGGCGCATGTCTGGTCGCAGGGTCAGAAGGTACTTTGCGTGGCGGATGGTGAAGGCCGCAACAGCGTCTGGCTTGCCGAACAGGGGTTGTCGGTCGACGCTTTTGACATTGCCGACACCGGCATCCGCAAGGCCCGAGCACTGGCCCAAAAAAGAGGGGTGAAGGTCCATTTCTCCCTCGCCGATTGCGACGCGTACCCCTGGCCCAAAGACACGCTCGACGGGGTTGCCGCCATCTTTGTGCAGTTCGCCGATCCGGCGATGCGCGAACGCCTGTTTGCCCACATGGTCGAAGGACTGAAGCCCGGCGGGTACATCGTGCTGCAAGGCTACACGCCGCGTCAGCTGGTCTACAGGACCGGTGGACCGCCGATTGCGTCGCACCTGTACACCGAAACGCTGTTGCGCGAAGCCTTCGCCGGGCTGGAGATCGTGGAGCTGCGCGAATACGAAGCCGTCCTTGACGAAGGCAGCGGACACCGGGGCCGGTCTGCCTTGATCGGCCTGGTGGCCAGACGGCGCTGACCGGAAAGGTCCCGACCAGGCATTCCAGCACCCTGGTCTGTGCCCGGGTTCCCGGTGCTGACAGTACCGCAGCTTTCCGCCCGGCACCGCCTGTTTGATGAAGTGACGCTGCGTCGACAGTCGCACACGACAAACGGGGCGCAGAGCCCCGTTTCAGTGCACATCCATGTGCCTCAGTGCGCGTCCATGCGCCTCAGGCCGCACGTTCAGGATAATCCTTCTCCATTTCCCGCTCGCGCATGGCTTTCTTCAATGCGCCCCAGAGGGTCCAGAGCATCAGGGCCAGACCGAATGCCAGCAGCACGGCGCTGATCGGGCGATCGATGAAGGTCATCATGTCGCCCCGCGACAGCAGCAGCGCCCTGCGCAGGTTTTCCTCCATCAGCGGCCCCAGAACGAAGCCCAGCAGCAATGGCGCGGCCTCGAACTTCAACACCGACATGGCATAGCCCACCGCACCAATGCCGGCCACCATGAGCACGTCGAACGGGTTGTTGTTCACGCTGTAGACGCCCAGACTGATGAACACCAGAATGGCCGGGAACAGCACGCGGTAGGGAATGCGCAGGATGGCGACCCACAGCCCGATCATGGGCAGGTTCAGGATCACCAGCATGATGTTGCCGATGCCGAAGCTCACGATCAGGCCCCAGAACAGCTCCGGCTGCTGGGTCATGAGCAACGGGCCTGGCTGGATGCCGTGAATGATCAGGGCGCCGAGCATCAAGGCCATCACCGCGTCGCCCGGAATGCCCAGGGACAGTGTGGGCACGAAGGCTGTTTGTGACGCTGCGTTGTTGGCGGCTTCGGGTGCGGTCACCCCTTCGATGGCACCTTTGCCGAAACGGCTCGGGTCCTTGGCCACCTTTTTTTCCACCGCATAGGAAAAGAACGACGCAATCGAAGCACCGGTTCCGGGCAAGGCACCAAAGAAGCTGCCAATCGCGGTTCCACGCAGCATGGGAATGATGGAGTCCTTCACGTCCTTGCGGGTGGGCGTCATGGTGCGCATGGTGATCTTCTCGGTCACCTCGCCCTCCCGTGGCTGGTTGATGCCGGTGATCACCTCCGACACACCGAAGACCCCCATCGCCAGCGCCACCAGGTTGATGCCGTCCATGAGTTCGGGAACACCGAAGTCGAACCGCGCCACGCCGGAGTTGATGTCGGTGCCCACCGTGCCGATCAGCAGACCCAGCACCACCATGGCCAGTCCCTTGGCCGGCGAACCCGAAGCCAGCGTGGAAGCAGCAATGAGGCCCAGCAACATCATGGAGAAATACTCGGCGGGACCGAACTTCAGACCCAGTTCGGCAATACCGGGGGCAAACAGCACCAGCGCCAGAATGCCCAGCATCGAGCCGACAAACGATGCAATCGTGGTCATGAACAGCGCCACACCGGCCCTGCCCTGCTTGGCCATCGGGTAACCGTCCAGACAGGCCACCGCAGAAGACGGGGTTCCCGGCAGGTTCAGCAGGATCGATGCGGTGGAGCCTCCGTACTGGGCGCCGTAGTACACGCCGGCCAGCATCACGATCGCCGCCGTCGGAGGAATGTGGTACGTGATGGGCAGCAGCAGCGAAATGGTCGCCAGGGCACCAATGCCTGGCAGCACGCCGATCAGCGTGCCCACGAACACGCCGATGAAGCAATACATCAGCGTGACAGGTTGCAAGGCCGATTCCAGGCCAAGCATCAAACCGTTAATGACATCCATCTGGAATTCTCTTGTGTAGTGTTGGTTCGATCAGTGGAGCCCGCTCAGGCACTCCAGGGCCAGGCCGGCAGCACCATTCCGAGGGCAAAACCGAACACCAGATACGTGAGCGCAGAAACGCCGACCGCCAGCAGGATGCGCCCTTTCCAGGAGGTGTCGTTGTCCGCCATGGACGAGATGACCACGGCCAGGGCGGTCGCCAGGATGAGTCCGATCACCTTGAGGGTCAACGCAAAGGCCACGATGCTGCCCAGCACAAGCACAAGCGTTTTCCACTTCACCGCAATGGGTTCGCCGTGCCGCTTGAAGGCGGGCAGTGCAATCATCAGACCGAGCAGCGCGAGGATGATGCCCAGCGCCACAGGGAAGTAGCCCGGTCCCATCCGGTTGAGATCGCCAAACTCGTAGCGCTGTGCGTAGATCGCAGCGAAGCCACCGAGCGCGACAAGCGCGAGCCCTCCCACGATGTCGTGCATGTCCTTGCTTTTCATTCTGTCTCCGTTGGTGCGCACCCTGGTCAGGCCTGGACCAGGGCAATGCGGGTTGCTGGATGCCGTCGGGGCCAGCTCCGCGATCGGCCCACACCGTGGACCGGCGCCACTGGCTCCGGGCGAACCCCGTGATTGGACGCCCAATTGCTGGGGCCGTCTTTAAGTAGTTGCACGTAGGTTCGAGGCCGTGCAACGGCACAGCCTTACCAGGTACCGCGGGGGCGTGTCTTGCGCAACTGGGCTGCAATGGCTTCTGCGACCGAAGGGCGGTTGGCCTCGCGGGCAAAGTCAATGGCGGTAAGCCCTTTTTCGTTCTTCAAGGAGGCATCGGCGCCCTCTTCCAGCAGCAAGGCGACGACATCGGGATGCCCATACCGTGCGGCCATCATCAGGGGCGTGGTGCGGTTTGGGGACTCCGCATCGATGTAGGCATGGTGCTCCAGAAGAAGCCGGGTCATGTCGACACCAGCGGGCTCCGGGTGGGAGGCCGCGTAGTGCAACGGGGTCCAGCCCGGCTTGTTCACCTCGGCCCCGCGGGCGATCAAGCGCTTGGCGATGGCCAGATGCCCCTTGAGCGCGGCCATCATGAGCGCGCTTTCGTCGCGGCGGTTGCGCACCTCCACCTTCACCTTGCGCTGGTCCAGAAGGAAATTGGCCACCTTCAGGGAGCCGAGTTGTACCGCCGTCACCAGCGCAGGTTCCCCGTCGGGGCCGAGCGTGTTCAGGTCGAATTCACGCAGCGCCAGGGCGATCATGGTCGATTCGTCATCGCGCTTCACAGCCTCGAAGAAGCGCTCGTACGAGTTGGCGTGGGCCACACCCAGGAAGCAAAAAACCAATACAAAAACAACACTGTATTTCAGATTATTCAAGTGAATTCCAGTTTGCTTCATGGCACCACTCCGGAGAACAGCTGCTCGAAATTCCTGCTGGTCGCCTCCGCCACCGCGTCTGCGCTCAGCCCTTTGAGTTCGGCCACCTGGCTCGCCACGTGCGGCACGTAGGCTGGGGAATTGGTTTTTCCGCGGTGGGGCACCGGCGCCAGGTAGGGGCTATCGGTTTCGATCAACACCCGGTCCAGCGGCACAAACCGCACCACGTCCCGCAGGTCGGTGGCGTTTCGGAAGGTGATGATGCCGGAGAAGGAGATGTAGAAATCCATGTCGAGGGCCGCACGCGCCACTTCGCGGGTTTCGGTGAAGCAGTGGAACACGCCGCGCGAGCGCCCGGATGCCCCGGCACCCGCACCGCTGCCGAAGCCACCCGACTCCCGCAGGATGGCCAGCGTGTCCTCCGACGCACTGCGCGTGTGGATCACCAGCGGAAGGTCCAGCTGGCGACCCGCCTCGATGTGGGTGCGGTAGCGGTCCCGCTGCCAAGCCATGTCGGCCACGGTGCGCTCACCGAGCCGGTAATAGTCGAGTCCGGTTTCGCCAATCCCCACCACCCGCCCGCGGCTGGCGCGCTGCAGGAGATCGTCCAGCGTGGGCTCCTGAACGCCTTCGTTGTCGGGGTGAACACCCACGGTGCACCACAGGTTGGCATGGTCGCGGGCCAGGCTGTGCACATCGTCGAACTCCTCCAGCGTGGTGCAGATGCACAAGGCACGCTCCACCTGAGCCGCTGCCATGGCCTGGAGCACGGCGGGCAGCTGTGACCGCAGCTCGGGAAAATTCAGGTGGCAGTGTGAGTCGGTGTACATGCTCGGAACCATTGAAAACGGCCCATCCATGGGCCGGTTGTTGTCTCGGAGATCGGGTGACCGGTGCCGGTCATCCGGATCAGATGGTCTGGGTGGTGCGCTCGGAACCCAGGCTGGCGCCCAGGATTTCTTCGATCTTGAGCTTGAGCAGGCGGGATTTTTCGTCAGCCGGGAACCGGATGCCAACGCCTTGCGTGCGCCCGGCCTGGGCTTTGGCCGGGGTGATCCAGGCCACCTTGCCAGCCACGGGGTAGCGTTGCGGGTCGTCCGGCAGACTCAACAGAACATAGACGTCGTCGCCCAGACGGTATTCGCGCGAAGAGGGAATGAAGATCCCGCCGTCGGCAAACAAGGGGATGTAGGCCGCGTAGAGCGCTGCCTTCTCCTTGATGGAGAGCTGGATCACGCTGGGGCGTGCTGCGGCCGACGGTGGCGACGTGTTGCTCATGGACTTGCAGTTTAGCGGGAAATGCGCTTTGCTTTCCCCACAACAGGTGTCCGGATACCGCGCATTTCGGGCTCCGGCGTGAACCGCAGCGCACTTTTCGGGACTTTTGCAGGCATGGCCCCGCGTCTTCTGCCGGGGCCACCAGGGTCAGGATGCACCGCCTCTGCCCAGAACCTGCTGTGCGCGGGCGGCCCAGGCCTGCTGCATGAGACCCGCGTTGAAAGGGTGCTCTACGGTGCGTGCGGCCGCAGACAGCTCTTTGGACCAGCCGGCCAGAACAGCCCAGCCCGCGGCAGGCGGCAGACTTTCCGGCGCAAAGAAGCGGGTTCGCCCGCCTGCCCGCACGGCCATGAGGTCGTGGCAGACCTTCTGCAGCACCTCCAGCTGCTGTGGCGCAGGCCAGTCGCCGAGCAACGCCCACTCGCCGCGCGCCAGGGCATGCGGCAACTGCTGCCAGGTCTGGTACTGCAGGCCTGTCTGCGCCCAGCGCAGGGCGTCGACCGGGCGCCCACCGGCTGCCTGGAGGCATGCGCGGGCCTGCTCGAGCGACAGTGCCTTGCCGCCGGGCTGGGCCACTGCATCCTGCAGCCACAGCAGCGATTCGTCCTCGGTGGGCCAGTGCATGGCATGGGTCTGGCAACGGCTGCGGATGGTGGGCAGCAGCTGATCGGCTGCCTCGGTGGCCAGCACGAACCGCACGTCTCCCAGCGGCTCTTCCAGCGTCTTGAGCAGGGTGTTGGCCGACTCGGTGTTCATGCGGTCGGCCGGGTACACCAGAATGACCTGAGCCGCGCCGCGCGACCGGGTGAGCTGGGTGAAGCCAACGGCCATGCGCGCCGCCTCCACCCGGATCTGCTTGCTGGGTTTGCGCTTTTTGTCGTCGAGGTCTTTCTGGGTGCTTTCATCCAGTGGCCACCCCAGCTCCAGGCAAACTGTCTCGGGCATCAGCACGCGCAGGTCGGCATGGGTGCGCACGTCGACCGCGTGGCAACTGGCGCAGGCACCACAGGCGCCTTGCGGTGTGGGCTGTTCGCACAACCAGGCGCGTGCCAGCGCCAGCGCGAGTTCGTACTGGCCCAGGCCAGACGGTCCTGCCAGCAGCAATGCATGGCCGCGCTGACCGAGCAGCATCTCCAGCTGGCGCTGCAGCCAGGGGGCGAGCGGAAGGCCCGTGTCCATCATGACGGGTCCTGCATGGCGGGCAGCCACCCCCGCCCCACAAACACCCCCTGGACGTCGCTCCAGACAGCATCCCGCTCCTGCTGCGCGTCGATGCGTGCAAAGCGGCGAGGGTCGGCTTGCAGGCGTGCAGCGTAGCCTGCGGCGACGCGGCGAAAGAACTCGACTGGCTGGGACTCGAAGCGGTCGGGCACGCGGGCCGAGGCCAGCCGTCGCGCAGCCACCTCGGGCGCCAGATCGAACCACACCGTCAGGTCGGGCTGGCGCAGTGAGCCGGGCAGGTCATTGCGCTGCTGCACCCAGCGCTCCAGCTGCTCCAGCACGGCTAGGTCAAAGCCACGGCCATGGCCCTGGTAGGCAAACGTGGCGTCGGTGAAGCGGTCGCACAGCACCACGTCGCCGCGTTGCAGCGCGGGCTCGATGATGGAGCGCAAGTGGTCGCGGCGGGCGGCAAACATCAGCAGGGCCTCGCACAGCGGGTCCATTGCGTCGTTCAGCACCAGGGCGCGCAGTTTTTCGGCCAGCGGCGTTCCGCCCGGTTCGCGCGTGAGCACCACCGGACGGCCCTGCGCACGAAACGCGTCGGCCAGTCCTTCAATGTGGGTCGATTTTCCGGCACCGTCGATGCCTTCGAAGCTGATGAACAGACCGCTGTTTGGCATGGTGTGGGGCTAGGGTTGGGCCGAACGGACCGTTCAGCGCTGCAGAATGTATCGGCGCACGGCGGCGTTGTGTTCTTCCAGCGTGGTGCTGAACTGGCTGGAGCCATCCCCACGGGCCACGAAGTACATCGCGGTGGTGGACTCGGGTCGCACCGCCGCCATGAGGGAGGCCATGCCGGGCATGGCAATGGGCGTGGGAGGCAAGCCGGCGCGGGTGTAGGTGTTGTAGGGGTTGTCGGTCTGCAGGTGAATGCGGCGCAGGTTGCCGTCGAACGCCTCGCCCAGGCCATAGATCACGGTCGGGTCGGTCTGCAGGCGCATGCCGATGCGAAGCCGGTTGTTGAACACGCCGGCCACACGACCCCGGTCGCTTTCCAGCGAGGTTTCCTTCTCGACGATGCTGGCCAGGATCAGGGCTTCGTCTGGCGAGCGCAGCGGCGAATCCGGCAGCCGCTGCGCCCAGGCCTGCGCCAGGCGCTGCTCCATGGCCTGCGCCGCCGCGCGCAGCACGCTGGATGCCGGTGCGCGCTTGACGACGCGGTAGGTGTCCGGAAAAAAACGCCCTTCCGGATGCACACCGGGGTATCCGATGCGCGCCATGATCTCGGCATGCGAAAGTCCCTGGATGTCGGGCAGGAGGTCGGGCGACGATTGCACCGCCTGCAGCACCTGCCGCAGGTTCCATCCCTCCACCAGGGTGATGCTGCGCAACGCCTGCTCCCCGCGGACCAGCTTGTCCAGCAGGCTGCGGGGTGTGGTGCCCGGCGCGAACTCGTAGTAGCCCGCCTTGATGGCGCGGGACTGCCCGGACGCCCGGAACCATGCGAAAAGAACCACCGACGGCACCGACATGCCGGCGCTCTGGAGCGCCTCAGCCACCTTGCGCGCCGACGACCCGGGTTCGATGGTGACCTCCAGAGGGGCGCTTTCCGTCACGCTGTCCGCCATGGGCAGGGGTTGTTGCAACCACCACACTGCGCCTGCAAAGGCGAGCGCAGCCAGAAGAACACCGAGGGAAAACAGGCGCAGCACGAACCGGATCACAGGCCTGATGCCACTGGGGGCAAGTGCGTTGGGGATCGAATGTCCATGGGGGCCAGATGATAATCGACCCCCCTGGCCGCTGGCCCTGCAAAGACTGCCATGACCGCTTCCGTGACTCAAACCCCTTCCGCTCCCCTGCCACCCGGTGCCCTGCAGGGTGCCGCCCGCCTGGACCACCTTGGCGTGATCCGGGTGCAGGGCGAAGACGCTGCTTCATTCCTGCACGGCCAGCTCACACAGGATTTCGCGTTGCTCGGTTTGTCGGAAGCGCGGCTGGCCGGCTTCTGTTCGGCCAAGGGCCGGTTGCAGGCGAGCTTCGTCGGCTTCAAGCGCAATCACCAGGAGGTGCTGCTGGTGTGCCAACGCGATCTGCTGGCCACAAGCCTCAAGCGGCTGTCCATGTTCGTGCTGCGCGCCAAGGCCCGGCTCACCGACGCCACCGGTGAGTTTCAGGTCTGGGGGCTGGCGGCAGCCTCCGCACCGGCAGACTGGCCGGCGCAGCCCTGGGGCAAGCGGGACGATGGCGATGCAAGCCTGGTGCGCCTGTACCCGGGCGCCGGACTGGCGCGCGCGCTGTGGCTGGCTCCGGCGGCCGACGCAGGTCCAGGCGGCCCGCAGCTGGATGCCGACCAGTGGGACTGGCTGGAGGTCATGAGCGGCGTTGTGCTGGTCAGCCAGCCAGTGTTCGAAGCCTTTGTGCCGCAGATGCTGAACTACGAGTCGGTGGGCGGCGTGAACTTCAAGAAAGGTTGCTACCCGGGGCAGGAGGTGGTGGCCCGCAGCCAGTTCCGAGGGACGCTGAAGCGACGTGCCTATGTGGTGCGCGCAGACAGCGCGCTCATGGTGGGCGATGCGGTGTTCCACGACAGCGACGCCGAACAGCCTTGCGGCACCGTGGCTGCGGCCGCGCCCGATCCGGCTGGCGGCTGGAATGCCGTGGTGTCGATGCAGACCAGCGCCGCCGAAGGTCCCCTGACCGTGGGGAGCGCAAACGGGCAAGGCCTGCGCCTGCTGCCCCTGCCCTACGAGCTGCTGGCCGACATCTGAGCCGACCGGGCATGTGCCTGATTGCTTTCGCCATCGACGCGGCCACCGACCGCCCTTTTCTGCTCGCTGCCAACCGCGACGAATCGTTCGAGCGACCCACGGCTCCGCTGCAACGCTGGGCACTCCCCGGGGGCCAGCCGCTGGTGTCGGGCAGGGATTTGAAGGATGGCGGTACCTGGCTGGGTGCCAGTCTGGCCGGCCGGGTCGCCATGCTCACCAACGTGCGGGGCAATGACCCCTGGCCTGCCCGCCGCAGCCGGGGCCAGTTGCCGTTGCGCTGGTTGCGCGGCGACCTTGGCTGGGACCAACTGCTGGCCAGTGTGCGGCCCGAGGACTATGCCGGTTTCAATCTGGTGGCGGGCGACTTTCACCGCAACGAATGGGGCTGGCTGAGCAACCGCCAGCCCGACAATCCGCATGCCGAACAGGTCAGCGCGCTGCACCACCGCAGGCTTGCTCCGGGGGTGTACGGCCTGTCGAACGCGGCCCTGGACACGCCCTGGCCCAAAACCTGCAGCCTGACCCATGCCATGCGCCTGGCCGTGGAGCAAAGTGCTTTCGATGCCGAGCGCACCTTGTTGCAGGCACTGGCCAGTCCGGTGCCCGGCCCCGGCACCGAGTTGCCCAGTACGGGTGTTCCTGCGGCCATCGAAAAGGCACTGTCGAGTCCGTTCGTGCACCTGCCACAGCGGCAGTACGGCACGCGCAGCAGCCTGCTGATGCGCGTGGAACGCCCTGCCAACAGCGGCATGGGCACCTGGCGGGTGCAGCTCGACGAATGGACGCACCAGCCACCCGAACCGGGCCAGCCACACCAATGGTCCGGCCGCCAACGCGCCACCGAAACACTGACCTGGCTCAGGCCAGGCGTTTGAACATTTCCTGGTGCGGGATGCCGGCTTCTTCGAACGCTTCCCCACGCGGCAGGTAGCCCAGGCGCTGGTAAAAGCCCTGGGCGCTGGTCTGTGCATGCAGCACGATCTCCTGCGCCCCGGCGTTGCGGCCGGCCTCGATCAAGGCGTCCAGCACCTGCCGGCCCACACCGCCACCGCGCAGCACCCGGTTCACTGCCATGCGGCCAAGCTTGAACACGCCGGGGCCGGTCTCCACCAGGCGCGCCGTGGCCACGGGCTGCCCGAGGCGGTTGTAGGCCACGGCGTGCAGCGCGGTGGCATCGGCTGCGTCCCGCTCGATCTCCACCGGAATGCCCTGCTCTGCCACGAACACCTCGGTGCGAACCGGCTGGGCATGCGGGCCGAGTGCCTGCCACGAACCGGTGCGCACGTGCAGCATCGATTCACCCGCCTCGTAGCCGGTGAGGATGTCGCGCAGGGCCTGCGGAACCGGGCGCGACGACTGCGTGGCCGGATCGGCAAACACATACACCAGCTCGCCACTGATGAGGTGCGTCTGGTCGCGGAAGATCGCACCGCGAAACAGGATGGACGACTTGCCGATGCGCTCGCACTTCATGGCGACGTCGATCTGGTCGTCCACCCGGGCCGAGGCGTGAAACTCCACCGTGGCCTTGACCACATAGAGGTCGCCGTCCAGGCTGTGCATGGCCGATTCATACGGCAGCGCCATGGCGCGCCAGTAGTCGGCAATAGCGGTGTCGAAATACATCAGGTAGTGGGCGTTGAAGACGATCTTCTGCATGTCCACTTCGGCCCAGCGCACGCGCAGGCGGTGGAAGAAGCGGAAGTCGGCGCGGTTCGTCGGCATGGCGGGTCTCCGGAAGGGCAAGGTCGTTGGTCTGTTCGGCGAGGATAGTGGGAACGGGCACGCCAGGTGGTCACCTGGGCAACGCCCGGAGCCCGATGCCTTGCGGCACACTGGCACACCCTGCCTGCAACCGGGAATTGCCCCGGTGCCCCAGATGCTTCGCCCGATGCGCCCTGCCCGCCTTGTTCGCCCGCTTCTCTTTCTCTCTCTGCTGCTGGCCGCCCTGCTCGCCCAGGCCGAGGTCCGGCCTTCGCTGCAGGTACAGACCTACCCGGTGACCTACCGCGCAGACGCCAGCCTGCGCCAGACCATCACGGCGGCCTCGCCGGTGCGCCACCAGGGCAGGACCTTTCACGGCTACACACGCTGGAACGTGAAGTGGCAATTCTGGTGGATGGAATTTCCCGGCGGGCAGTGCCGCATCGACCGCACCGTGACGCAGGTGGACGCGGTCATCACGCTGCCCGAACTGCGGGGTGCGCCGACCGAGGCCCAGCAGGTCTTCGACCGCTTCGTGACCGCGCTGCGTGAGCACGAAATGGGGCACTACCAATTCGGGCTGGACGCAGCACACCGCATCGATCAGGCCATTGCAGCGCTGCCACCACAGCCGTCATGCACGGCCTTGCAGGCTGCCGCCAATCAGCTCGGACGGCGCCTGCTGGACGAGGCGATCCGGGCAGAAATCGCGTATGACCGGGACACCCAGCACGGTCGAACGCAGGGTGCCTGGCTCGAACGCTGAGAGACCCCTGGCGGATGCAGGTCAGGCCTGCGCGGCGGCGGCAAAGGCCTGCCGCAAGGCACGCGCAGCGTCGGTGTGCGCGGCAAGCGCCTGCGGAATGGCGCGGCCGAACTGGATGAAGCCATGCACCATGCCGGCGTAAATCTCCAAGTCCACCGCCACGCCATGCAGGCGAAGCCGGTCGGCGTACAGCACGCCCTCGTCCACCAGCGGGTCGCATTCGGCCAGGCCGATCCAGGCGGGAGCCACGCCGTCCAGATCGCGTGGGGAACCCGTGCCGTCCACCCCGTCCAGCGGGGCGAAGCGCCAGTCATTGCGCTCCACTGGGCCGTTCAGGTAGTGGCCAAAGAAGTAGCTGATGTGCGGCTCCTCCAGCAGGAAGCCTTTGGCGAAGGTGTGGTGGGAGGGCGTGTCCTGGTGGCCGGCACAGCCCGGGTAGAACAGCAGTTGCAAGGCCCCAAGCTCTGTGGCATGGACGCGCAACCAGGCCAGGCTGTCCCAGGCGTCGTGCACGGCGGTTGGGAACTTCCAGTCTGGCGCGAGCCGGTAATCCACCGACACCACCGCGCAGTGCGCCAGATGGGCCATGTGGCGACACAGCGGCTCGTGCGTGGCCACGCTGCCCACCGTGAAGCCGCCGCCGTGGAAGTACAGCAGCACCGGCAGCGTCTGTGCGCTGGCCGGGGCATAGAGCCGGGCGGGCAGCGCGTGTCCGTCGCGCGCGGGGATCTGCAAGTCCTCCACCCGTGGCAGCGCGTGGGCCGGGATGTCCAGCACCCCGGCGCCTGCGGCGTAGGCCTGCCTGGCCTGTGAGGGGTTGAGCGCGTGCATGGGCGGATGCCCGGCGCGGGCAATGCGGTCGAGCAGGCCGCGCGTGGCCGGTGTCAGGAGACTGCGTGGGTTGGGGTGGTGGGACATGCGCGTTCAGGGCACCGAGGGGTCGGTCGGGTGTCGTTTGCGGGACGCGAAGGGCGCCTTGCACTTGGACGTGCGGCGACGCCAGTCGTATAGTTTTTGCAGCCCGACACCATAACCCGAGACCCGAGAGACCCGCCATGGCCCAGATTCTTTATGTGACCAACATCCTCATCGACTTCGGCGTGCTGTCCCAGCTCAAGGCCGAATGCGAGCGCGTGGGCATCAGTCGCCCGCTGATCGTGACCGACCCCGGCGTGAAAGCTGCCGGCCTGCTGGACAAGGCCTTGGCCGCCCTGCCCGGCTGCACCGTGGCCGTGTTCGACCAGACACCCTCCAACCCGACCGAAGCCGCCGTTCGCGCTGCCGTGGCCGAATACCGGCGCGGGCAATGCGACGGCCTGATTGCGCTGGGGGGTGGCAGCTCGATCGACTGCGCCAAGGGGTTGGCGATTGCGGCCACGCACGACGGGCCGCTGAAACATTACGCCACCATCGAAGGCGGCTCGCCGCGCATCACGCCGGCTGTACCGCCCCTGATTGCGGTGCCCACCACAGCAGGCACCGGCAGCGAGGTGGCGCGCGGCGCCATCGTGATCGTGGACGACGGCCGCAAGCTGGGCTTCCACAGCTGGCACCTGGTGCCGAAAACCGCCCTGCTCGACCCCGAACTCACGCTCGGCCTGCCGCCCATGCTGACCGCCGCCACCGGCATGGACGCCATCGCCCATTGCATGGAAACCTTCATGGCACCCGCCTTCAACCCGCCGGCCGACGGCATCGGTCTGGACGGCCTGCGCCGCGGCTGGGCCAACATTGAACGCGCCACCCGGAACGGCCAGGACCGCGAGGCGCGTCTGAACATGATGAGCGCGTCCATGCAAGGCGCGATGGCGTTCCAGAAAGGCCTGGGCTGCGTGCATTCGCTCAGCCACAGCCTGGGGGGTGTCGACCCGCGCCTGCACCACGGCACCCTCAACGCCATGTTCCTGCCGGCGGTGGTGCGCTTCAATGCCGAAGCGGAATCCATGCAGAAGGAAGACCGCCTGAACCGCATGGCCCATGCCATGGGGCTGAGCAGTGGCAGCGACATTCCCGAAGCCATCCGCGACATGAACGCCCGCCTCGGCCTGGCGACCGGCCTGGCAGCCATGGGGGTCACGCCCGCGCTGTTCGATCGCGTGATCGAAGGCGCACTGGCCGACCACTGCCACAAGACAAATCCCCGTCTCGCCACGTCCGACGACTACCGTGGCATGCTGGAAGCCTCCCTGTGACGCTCCTGTCATGCTCTTCGTAGCCCCATACCCGCTGCCATGACCGACTCCACCGCCATCACCCTCTCCATGCTCGATCTGGTTGCCGTGCGCGAGGGCGGCACCGTGGCCGACGCACTGGCCATCGCGCTGCGCACCGCGCAGCACGCCGAGCAGCTGGGCTTCAAGCGCTACTGGCTGGCCGAACACCACAACATGAGCGGCATTGCCAGTTCCGCAACGGCCGTGCTGGTGGGCCATGTGGCAGGTGGCACCCAGCGCATCCGCGTGGGGTCGGGCGGCATCATGCTGCCCAACCACGCGCCCCTGGTGGTGGCTGAGGCCTTCGGCACGCTGGCCGAGCTGTATCCGGGACGCATCGACCTGGGGCTGGGGCGCGCCCCGGGCACCGACCCGCTCACCATGCGCGCGCTGCGCCGCGACCGGGTGGAAACCGAAGCCGATTTCCCGCGCGACGTGGCCGAACTGCAGCGTCTGCTGGGCCCGGTGCAGCCTGGCCAGCGGCTGATCGCCATGCCCGGTGCCGGCACCGAGGTGCCGATCTGGCTGCTGGGCTCCAGCCTGTTCTCGGCCCGGCTGGCGGCGGAGCGCGGGTTGCCCTTTGCCTTTGCCTCCCACTTCGCGCCCCGGTTGCTGTTGCAGGCGCTGGAGGTGTACCGCAGCACGTTCCAGCCCTCGGCCACGCTGCAGCGCCCGTATGTGGCGGTGGGTGTGCCCATGGTGGC
>JALORL010000146.1 GCA_025458915.1 Hydrogenophaga sp. | reverse complement strand
CCGGGGCGGCGGCGGTCCAGATCGGCCTGGATGTCGGCTTCGCTGAGTTCCATGCCGGGCGGACAGCCATCGATCACGCAGCCGATGGCCGGGCCGTGGGATTCACCAAAGTTGGTGACGCAGAAAAGGGTTCCAAGGGTGTTGCCGCTCATGGGGCTGGATTATCCCCGAGGGCCACCGCGGCAGGCGCCCGGAAAAACGCCCCGGCGGGCGGGGCGTTGCTGGAGAAGAAGAGGCGCTCAGGACTGCTTCTGCTCGACCTGTTCGGCCTCTTCCTCGGGCCAGTCGCGGATGTAGGCCTTGAGCATCTTGTTTTCGAAGTTCTGGCTGTCCACCACCGCCTTGGCCACATCGTAGAAACTGATCACGCCCATCAGCATCTTGTTGTCCATGACCGGCATGTAGCGGGTGTGCTTCTCCAGCATCATGGGGCGCACCTGCTCCAGCTCGGTTTCGGGCGTGCAGCTCATCGGATGGTCGTCCATCACGGAACGCACCGTGCGGTTGCCGACCGTGCCTCCATTGCGGGCCAGGGTATGGATGAGTTCCCGGAAGGTCAGCATGCCCACCAGGTCTCCGTGGTCCATCACCGCCAGCGAACCGATGTCGAACTCGGCCATGGTCTGGACCGCGCGCTCCAGCGGTTCGTCAGGCGAGATGGTGTAGAGCGTGCCGCCCTTGACGCGAAGAATGTCGCTGACTTTCATGGCTGGTCTCCTCGGAGTTGCACTGTCGCCAGGTGGGCTGGCCTGAGAGGGAATATAGCCCACAATCGCAGCGGAAGGCAGGCCGTTGTGGGCTCCAGAACCCACCCGCAACAGGCCTCACAAACGCTCACAACCCCACAAGGAATCAGGAGACTCCCATGGCCGGATACGCCGACCCGGGCTTCGACACGCTGGCCCTGCATGCCGGCGCCGCCCCCGACCCCAGCACCGGCGCACGCGCCGTGCCGATCCATCTCACCACATCGTTCGTCTTCGAATCGAGCGACCACGCCGCCGCGCTGTTCAACCTGGAACGCGCCGGCCATGTGTACAGCCGCATCAGCAACCCCACCAACGCGGTGTTCGAGCAGCGCATGGCGGCGCTTGAATGCGGCATTGGCGCCATCGCGGTGTCCAGCGGCCAGGCCGCGCTGCACCTGAGCGTGGCCACCCTCATGGGTGCGGGCTCGCACATCGTGGCCAGCACCGCGCTCTACGGCGGCAGCCAGAACCTGCTGCACTACACGCTGCGTCGCTTCGGCATCGAAACGACCTTTGTGAAACCTGGCGACATCGACGGCTGGAAGGCTGCGGTGCGCCCGAACACCAAGCTGTTCTTCGGCGAAACCGTGGGCAACCCGGGGCTGGACGTGCTGGACATCCCCACCGTGGCGCAGATCGCGCACGAGGCCGGCGTTCCGCTGCTGGTGGACTCCACCCTCACCACGCCCTATCTGGTGAAGCCGTTCGAACTGGGCGCCGATCTGGTCTACCACTCGGCCACCAAGTTCCTCAGCGGCCACGGCACGGTGATCGGCGGCGTGGTGGTGGACGCGGGCAGCTTTGACTGGGAAAAATCCGGCCGCTTCCCCGAGCTCACCCAGGCCTACGAAGGCTTCCACAACATGGTGTTCAGCGAGGAAAGCACGGTGGGCGCCTTCCTGCTGCGCGCCCGCCGGGAAGGCCTGCGCGACTTCGGCGCCTGCCTGTCGCCACACAGCGCCTGGCTGATCCTGCAGGGGCTGGAGACGCTGTCCCTGCGCATGGACCGCCACATGTCCAACACCGAGAAGGTGGTTCAGTTCCTGGCCAGCCACCCGCTGGTGGGCCGTGTGGGCCACCCCCTGCTCGCAAGCCACCCCAGCCACGCGCTGGCGGAGAAGCTGCTGCGCTTTGGCGCCAAGGGCGCGGGGTCGGTGTTCAGCTTCGACATCAAGGGATCGCGAGAACAAGGCAAGGCCTTCATCGAAGCCCTGAAAATCTTCAGCCACCTGGCCAACGTGGGCGACTGCCGCTCGCTGGTCATCCACCCCGCCAGCACCACCCACTTCCGCATGACCGACGAAGCGCTGGCGGCGGGCGGCATCGGCCCGGGCACGATCCGCCTGTCGATCGGCCTGGAAGACGCGGACGACCTGATCGACGACCTGAAGCGCGCGCTCAAGGCAGCAGAAAAGGCCGTCTGACCCATGGTCAACCCCCTTGTCCGTTCGGGCTGAGCCTGTCGAAGCCTTGCCCAGGTATTCGTTCGCTGCCCTTCGACAGGCTCAGGGCGAACGGTTGAAAGCCCCTGCCATGTACCTGTTGAAAGCCCCTGCCATGTACCTCACCGTCAACAACGCTTCCACCTACTGCTACACCGGCGGCAAAGCCTTCGACCCGGCCAAACCCACCGTGGTGTTTATCCACGGTGTGCTCAACGACCACAGCGTGTGGATCCTGCAAAGCCGATACCTGGCCCACCACGGCTGGAACGTGCTGGCAGTGGACCTGCCAGGCCACTGCAAAAGCGAAGGCGCCTTGCTCGGTGGAAGCGGCTGCAGACTTCATCGCTGCCTTGCTCGACGCTGCCGGTGCACCGCGGGCCGCGCTGGTCGGACACAGCTGGGGTTCATTGATTGCCATGGAGGCGGCGGCACGCCTGAAAGAGCGCGTCACCCACACTGTTCTGGTCGGCACCGCCTTCCCGATGAAGGTCTCGGCGGCGCTAATCGAGGCTTCACTGAACGAACCCGAAAAAGCGCTGACCATGGTCAACGTGTTCTCGCGTTCGACCCTGACCGCACCGCCCTCGGCGCTTGGCCCGGGCACCTGGGTCTACGGCGCTGGCATGGCACTGGGCCGCCGCGTGCTGCGCAGCAACCCGCAGGTGAACGTGTTCCACCGCGGCTTCGTGGCCTGCGACCGCTATGCGGGTGGCGAGGCTGCCATGGCCGCACTCACCAGCCCGGTGCTGTTCCTGCTCGGCGGTGTAGACCAGATGACCCACCCGAAGGCGGCTCAGGGGCTGATCAAGGCGGCGCAGGCCGCCGGGCAGAAGGTCAAGGTGGTCACGCTGCCCGTGGGCCACCACCAGATGACCGAAACCCCGGACGCCACGCTGTTTGCCATCCGCGACTTCCTGCAAACCGCCTGAGCGCTGCCCATGAGCAACTTCTGCATCACACCGGCCATGCCACCCGGCCGTGCTCGCGACATTGCGGACCACTTCGACCTGCGCGCCCTGCCCCCCGACTTTCTGGACAACCCCTACCCGGTGTACGCCGCGCTGCGGGAGTCCGAACCGGTTCGGCGCATGCCCGACGGCTCGGTGTTCCTCACCCGCTACGCCGACCTGGCAACCGTGTACCGCGACGCCGCCACCTTCAGCTCGGACAAGCACGTGGAATTCGCGCCCAAGTACGGCACCGACTCTGCGCTGTACGAGCACCACACCACCAGCCTGGTGTTCAACGACCCACCGCTGCACACCCGCGTTCGCAAACGCATCATGGGTGCGCTCACTCGCCGCGCCATTGCCGACATGGAGCCCGGCCTGGTGCGGCTGGTGGACCAGCTCCTGGACGGCATCGAAGCGAGTGGCGGCGGCGATCTCATCGACGACTTCGCTTCGGCGATTCCGGTGGAAATCATCGGCAACCTGCTCGGGGTGCCACACGCCGAACGCGGCCCGCTGCGCGACTGGTCCTTGGCCATCCTGGGCGCGCTGGAACCCGTTCCCACCGCGACGCAGCACGCGGAGGGCAACCGCAGCGTGCGCGACATGCTGGCCTACCTGCGCACCCTGGTGGCCGAGCGGCGGGACCGACCCGGCGACCCGGAGCGCGACGTTCTCACACGGCTCATCCAGGGCGAGGGCGATGGCGAACAGCTCAGCGAGGTGGAGCTGCTGCAGAACTGCATCTTCCTGCTCAACGCCGGCCACGAAACCACCACCAACCTGATCGGCAACGGCCTCATCCTGCTGCAGGAGTTTCCCGCGGCGCGGCATGCGCTACTGAGCGACCTCCAGGCCTGCGCAACAGACAGCACCGCCCAGGAGCAGGTGCTGTCGCTGGCAGTGGACGAAATGCTGCGCTTCGAGTCGTCCAACCAGCTGGGCAACCGCCGTACGCTGCGGCCCACCACGGTGGGTGGTATGGCGCTGCCCGAAGGCGCGCTGGTCACGCTGTGCATCGGTGCCGCCAACCGCGACCCTGCCCAGTTCAGCAACGCCGAAACCCTGGACCTGCGCCGACCGGTCAACCGGCACCTGGCCTTTGGCTTCGGCATTCACCAGTGCGCGGGCCTCAGCCTGGCGCGGCTGGAAGGGCGCGTTGCCATCGGGCGGTTTCTGCAACGCTTTCCCGATTTCACCCTGAGCGATACCCCCACGCGGGGCGGCCGCGCGCGTTTCCGGGGCTTCCTGAAGGCGCCGTTCACGATTCGATGACCCGCTCTGGGGGTGCCTTGATCGCCCGGGAGTCCGGACCACAGAGTGCCTGCGCCACGGAAATGCCCGACCAGCCGCTGGCGTTCCAGAAACGCGCCGTGCTGTCCGAATGCACCAGCAGCAGACGCTCCACCAGGGCGCACACCGGCATCTTGTCGGTATCCACCAGCAGAACGTAGCGTTCATCCTCCTCGTCCAGCCGGCCCAGCCAGTCCAGCCCCACCAGCGTGGCCACCGGCAGTTCCAGCTGCAAGGCCTCCACCCGCAGCCGCTGGGCCAGCACCGACAGACCGAGTCCGTTTTCGTTCCGGTCCCGCGCCTGCTGCAGCTGGTCCAGCACCTCCAGTGCCAGCTGAAAGCCCCAGCCTGGCACGTCGCCGCGCCGCGCCACGCCGGAGAGCAGGCTCGGGAGATACGCGGCCACCACCGCACCGAGCAGCACAATCACCCAGACCACGTAAATCCACACCAGCAGGATCGGCACCGTGGCAAACGTGCCGTACACCACCGAATAGGTCGGCACCTGGGTCAGATACCAGGCCAGGACTTTCTTGGCCACCTCCAGCCCCGCTGCAACGAACAGCCCCCCCAGCAGGGCATGGTTCCAGCGCACGTGCGTGTTGGGTACGTAGCGGTACAGTGCGGCGATGCCCACGGTGACGATTGCGAACTGGAAGCTGTCCAGAAGCAAACGGATGCCTCCGGCCTTCGCCAGAACCGCCCCGCCCGACGCCGTCAGCGCGTAGGACGTGGCGCTGAGGCTGCCCGCCAGCAACAGGGGCCCGAGTGTCAGCACCGCCCAGTACACCAGCACGCGCTGGGTCAGGGGGCGAGCCTGGCGCACGCGCCAGATGTCGTTGAGCTTGCGGTCGATGGTGAGAATCAGGGCCAGCGCTGTCACCAGCAGCACGAGTGCGCCGGCCCAGCCCATCTGGCCGGCCTTGCCGGCAAATTCATTCAGGTAGCGAAACACCTGCTTGGCAATGCTGTCCGGCACCAGGCTTTGCACCAGCCAGCGCTCCAGCGCCGTCTGCAGGCGCGCAAACATCGGGAAGGCGCTGAAGATGGCGAGCGCCACGGTGAACAGGGGCACCAGGGAAATGGTGGTGGTGAAGGTCAGGCTGCTGGCGGTCACGCCCAGGCGGTCTTCCCGGAACCGTTCACGCAGGGTGAGCGCCGTGTTCTGCCAGGGGAATGTCAGCGCCGCCTCCCAGAGATCGCGCAGCAGGGTTTCCAGCGCCTTGCGGCGGTCGTGCAGGGTCATGCCGGTATCATGCCACCGGCCCTCTGCAAGCCTTGCAGCAACGGCCGCTCCCAGCCATGGTCATGCCCCAGACTCCTCCCCATTCGTCCGCTCCCCGCGCCGTGCAACACCCGGCTCACGACCCCACGATCGAGGCCACCCGCTGGCTGGCGGTGGGCAGCCTGCTGGCGCTGATCGCGCTGGGGCTGGCCTGGGAACTGTGGCTGGCCCCGTTGCGGCCGGGCGGCTCCTGGCTGGCCATCAAGGTGCTTCCGCTGACGCTGCCGCTGGCGGGGCTGCTCAAGAACCGCATGTACACCTACCGCTGGCTCAGCCTGCTGGTGTGGGTGTATTTCACCGAAGGCGTGGTGCGTGCCACCAGCGACCGGGGGCTGTCGGCGTGGCTGGCAGGCCTGGAGGTGCTCCTGTGTGTGGTGCTGTTTGCCGCCTGCGCCTGGCATGTGCGCTACCGCCTGCGGGTGGCCGGCAAGGAGGCGGTTGCCGCCGATGCCGCCCGCCACGCTGCCGAGACCCATGCGGCCGCCGATCCGGTACCCGCGCCACCGGAAGGCCGTCCGTGAACACCCTGCTGGATGCCTTGCGCAGCGTCGTGGGGCCAGCCCACGTGCTGACGCACGAGGATCCCGCCGCAGACCTGTCTGCCTGGGAGCGGGACTGGCGCAGGCGCGCCCACGGCCGGGCGCTCGCCGTTGTCCGGCCGGGCAGTACAGGCGAGGTGGCCGCTGTGGTGCGAATCTGCGCTGCGGCCGGCGTGAGCATCGTTCCACAAGGGGGCAACACCGGCCTGGTGGTGGGCTCGGTACCCGACGACACCGGCACCCAGGTGGTGCTCAGCGTCACGCGCATGCATGCGGTGCGCAACATCGATGCCAGCAACCTGACCATTACCGTGGAGGCCGGCTGCGTGCTGCAAACCTTGCAGCAGGCAGCCGAACGGGCGGGATTCCTCTTCCCGCTCAGCCTTGCAGCAGAAGGCAGCTGCACCATTGGCGGCAACCTGGCCACCAACGCAGGCGGTACCCAGGTGGTTCGGTACGGCAACGCGCGCGACCTGTGCCTGGGCCTGGAAGTGGTGACGGCGCAGGGCGAGATCTGGAACGGACTCTCCGGCCTGCGCAAGGACAACACCGGATACGACCTGCGCAACCTGTTCGTGGGCAGCGAAGGCACGCTGGGAGTGATCACGGCGGCCACGCTCAAGCTGTACCCGCAGCCCGCCGCGCGCCTGACCGCCTGGGCAGCCGTGCCATCCCTGGAGGCGGCAGTGCAACTGCTGGGCCTGGCCCACCGGCATCTGGGCGCTGGCCTCACCGGTTTCGAGGTGATGGGGCGGTTTGCCCTGTCCCTGGTGGAACGCCATTTCCCCCAGTTGCGGGTGCCGCTGTGGCAACAGGCCCCGTACTGCGTGCTGCTGGAAAACAGCGACAGCGAATCCGAAGCGCATGCCCGCGCGCAGTTCGAACGCCTGCTGGAATGCGCCATGAGCGACAGCCTGCTCAGCGACGCCGTGGTGGCTGAAAGCCTCACGCAGGCCCGGCAGCTCTGGCACATCCGCGAGAGCATTCCCCTGGCACAGGCCGAGGAAGGCCTGAACATCAAACACGACATCAGCATTCCGGTGTCAAGCATCCCGGCCTTCTGCGCAGAAACCGACGCGCTGCTGCAGGCCGAACTGCCGGGCGTCAGGCTGGTGAATTTTGGACATCTGGGCGACGGAAACCTGCACTACAACGTACAGGCCCCGGCGGGCGCAGATGGCACAGCCTTCCTCAACAGATACGAGAAAAAGGTTAATACGCTGGTCTTTGATGTTGTGAAGCGCTACCATGGTTCTATCAGCGCCGAGCATGGCGTGGGCAGCCTCAAGGCCCATACCCTGCCCCACTACAAAGACCCGGTGGCCCTGGCTCTGATGCGGCAGGTCAAGCAGGCGCTTGACCCGCTGCACCTCATGAACCCAGGCCGCGTCGTCGTTCCGTGAAACACCTTTTCCTTCGATCCGTCGCTTTCTGCTGCATCCCCCTGCTGGCCGCAGCGGCCATGGCCTCGCCGTTGCCGCCCATTGAGCCTGGCGACCCTGCCAGGGTATGGCGGGAGCAGGCGGTCGCCTTCGAGCATGGTCACGGCGTGCCGCGCAACCCCGAACAGGCCATTGCCCTGTACTGCAAAGCCGCGCTGGCAGGCGATGCCGACGCCCGGTACCGGCTGGGCTGGATCCATGCCAACGGCAGGGGCGTACCCCGCAATGACGCCTATGCGGCGTATTTCTTTGCCCTCGCCGCCCAACAGGGCCACGAACAGTCCACGAACATGCTGCGACTTGTGGGGTCGGTGCAGGCCAAACCAGCGTGCGTGCTGGCCGCCGAAGCCGATGCGGCCCGGCGCCACGCCGAAGCCCTGGCCGCCGAGGAACTGGCCCGGCGCGAGGCGCGTTACCGAGACCTGGCCGACACGGAGCAACGCCGCAAGATCCTGGCCATCGTGGACCGGCTTGCTCCCCAGTACGGCATCCATCCCGGACTGGCCTTTGCGGTCATCCGCGCCGAATCCAATTTCAACCCGCTGGCGCAGTCCGACAAGAACGCCCAGGGCCTGATGCAGCTCATCCCGGAAACCGCCGCGCGCTTCCAGGTCCGCAAACCCTTCGATCCCGAACAGAACATCCGGGGTGGTCTGGCTTACCTGCGCTGGCTGCTGGCCTACTTCGAAGGCAACGTGACACTGGCGGTGGCCGCCTACAACGCCGGCGAGGGCACGGTGGACCGCTACCGGGGCGTGCCCCCCTACCCGGAAACCCGTGGCTACGTGCGCCGCATCCAGGAAGTGTTCGACCAACTCCACCACCCGTTCGACGCGCGGGTCAC
>JALORL010000145.1 GCA_025458915.1 Hydrogenophaga sp. | reverse complement strand
ATGCGTGGCGCGTCCAATCCCACTGCCCTCATGGTGGGACCGGGCATCAACGGGTTTGATCCGTCGATGAACACCCGCTTGCCCTACGACACCGAAGCGGCCAAAAAGCTGCTCGCCGAAGCCGGCTATCCCAATGGCTTCGAGGTGACGATGAATTGCCCGAACGACCGGTATGTGAACGATGGCGCAATCTGCCAGGCGGTTGCGGCCAGCCTCGCGCGGGCTGGTGTCAAGGTGAATTTGCAGGCCGAGACCAAAGGCACGTATTTTCCGAAGATCCTCAAGCGCGACACCAGCTTTTACCTGTTGGGCTGGACCCCGGGCACCTACGATTCCCACAATGCCCTCAATGCACTCATGCGCTGCGTGGACGACAAGGGCTCTGGCCAGTTCAATCTGGGTGCGTACTGCAACCCCAAGGTGGATGAGCTGACCCTGAAGATCCAGTCCGAAACCGACAAGGCCAAGCGCGACGCCATGATCAAGGAGGCCTTCAAGCTGCACGCCGACGACATCGGGCACCTGCCGCTGCACCAGCAGGCGCTGGCCTGGGGCGTGGCCAGCAATGTCGAGCTGGTCCAGCTGGCCGACAACTTCATGCCCTTCCGCTACATGTCGGTCAAGTGACCTGACGCCTCTTGGACACACGGCGGTCATGCCTGGAGGCATGGCCCGCCGTGCGTGCGATTCAAACCTCTGGAACGTTCAACGTGATCAGTACCCTCAAGCGGTGGTCGAACAGCGATGTTGGCTACAGTTTCCTCCACTCCCCCACGGCCCTTGTGGCTGCCGTGATTGCGCTCATTTGTGTCATCGGTGCAGTATTCGCACCCTGGATTGCACCGCACAACCCGTTTGACCTGGCCACGCTGGAGCTCTCCAACGCGCGGCTTCCGCCCGCCTGGAGTCCCGAAGGCTCCAGCAACTTCCTGCTCGGTACCGACGATCAGGGCCGCGACATCCTGTCTGCCCTGATGTATGGCGCACGAATCTCGCTGGCCGTGGGTCTGGCCTCGGTCGCGCTGTCGGTGATCGTCGGCGTTGCGTTCGGGCTGCTGGCCGGTTTTCTGGGTGGCTGGATCGATGCCGTGCTCATGCGCCTGTGCGACGTGATGCTGTCGTTCCCCGCCATCCTCGTCGCCCTGCTGATTGCTGGCGTCGGCCGCGCACTGTTTCCCAATGCGCACGAAACGCTCGCCTTCGGCGTGCTCATCATTTCCATTTCGCTGACCGGCTGGGTGCAATATGCACGCACGGTACGGGGCTCCACGCTGGTGGAACGAAACAAGGAATATGTGCAGGCGGCGCGTGTGACCGGCGTGGCGCCCTTGCGCATCATGCGCAGCCACGTGCTACCCAATGTGATGGGCCCGGTGCTGGTGCTGGCAACCATCCAGGTGGCCACAGCCATCATCACCGAAGCCACGCTGTCCTTTCTGGGCGTTGGTGCACCACCCACCTCGCCGTCCCTGGGCACGCTCATCCGTGTCGGCAATGATTACCTGTTCTCCGGCGAATGGTGGATCACCATTTTCCCCGGCGTGATGCTGGTGGTGATCGCCCTCTCGGTCAACATGCTGGGCGACTGGCTGCGCGACGCCCTCAACCCTCGCCTCCGATGATGTTTCGGCTTCCGCCGGGCTGTTGGCCGCACAACGGCCACCGTGCCCCTGCAAGCAGACCCTAAAGCCATGAGCCTTTTACAAGTCAACAACCTCATCGTGGAGTTCCCGAGCCGTCATGGCACCCTGCGGGCACTCGACGACATCTCCTTCGACATTGCCCCGGGGGAAATCCTCGGCGTGGTCGGCGAGTCGGGTGCGGGAAAGTCCCTCACCGGCGCCTCCATCATCGGCCTGCTCGAACCCCCGGGCCGTGTGGCCTCTGGCCAGATTCTTCTGCAGGGCCAGCGCATTGACAACCTGCCCTACGAAGAAATGCGCAAGGTGCGCGGGCGCAAGATCGGTGCCATTTTTCAGGATCCGCTGACCTCGCTCAACCCCCTGTATTCCGTGGGCAAGCAGTTGGTGGAAACCATCACCACCCACCTGCCCGTGGGCCAGGCTGAAGCGCGCCAGCGCGCCATCCAGCTGCTCAAGGACACCGGCATACCGGCAGCCGAACAGCGCATTGACCATTACCCGCACCAGTTCTCCGGCGGCATGCGACAGCGGGTGGTGATTGCCCTGGCGCTGGCGGCCGAGCCACAACTCATCGTGGCCGATGAACCCACCACTGCACTCGACGTATCCATCCAGGCGCAGATCATCACGCTGCTCAAGAACATCTGCAAACAGCGGGGCGCGGCCGTGATGCTCATCACCCACGACATGGGCGTGATTGCGGAAACCTGCGACCGGGTGGCTGTGATGTATGCCGGTCGTATCGCCGAAATCGGGCCGGTGCACGAAGTGATCAACCATCCGGCACATCCGTACACCGCGGGATTGATGGCCTGCATTCCCGACATGGGCGAAGACCGCGACCGCCTTCACCAGATCGACGGCGCCATGCCACGCCTCAACGCCATCCCGAAAGGCTGTGCCTACAACCCGCGATGCGACCGGGTGTTTGACCGTTGCCACACCCAGCGCCCCGATCTGCTGCCCGCCGGGGCAACCCGCGCAGCCTGCTGGCTGCACGGCGATGCGCCGAAAGCTTCCGCAGCGGTGGAGGTGGCGGCATGAGCGACAACCTCTTGAAAAGCCCGGTGCCTGCGAACAACGTGCGGCGCCACGACGTGGATGCTGCAGCGGCCGAAGGCCAGCGCATCGAGGAGGGCGGCAAGCCGCTGGTGCGTGCGACCGACCTGGCCAAGACCTTTGATGTCTCAGCCCCCTGGCTCAACCGCGTGATCGAACGCCAGCCCCGGCAACTGCTGCGCGCCGTTGATGGCGTGTCCTTCGACATTCCCCGCGGTCAGACTCTGGCCCTGGTGGGTGAGTCCGGTTGTGGAAAGAGTACCGTCGCCCGCTTGCTGGTGGGCTTGTACGAGCCCACGCGCGGCGGGTTCGAATTTGACGGTCAGGATGCCCATGCCGCCTTCAAGACCCCCGAAGGCCGCAAGCTGCGCCGGCGCATCCAGATGATCTTCCAGGATCCGTACGCCAGCCTGAACCCGCGCTGGCGCGTGGAGGACATCATTGCCGAGCCGCTGCGTGAGCACGAGATCGAGACCGATCCGGCCGCCCTGCGGGCCAGGGTGGATGCATTGCTGCAGTCCGTCGGCCTGTCGCCACTGGACCGCGTCAAGTACCCGCACCAGTTTTCTGGCGGGCAACGCCAGCGCATTTCCATCGCGCGTGCCCTCGCCACGCAGCCCGAGTTCCTGGTGTGCGACGAGCCCACGTCGGCGCTGGACGTGAGCGTTCAGGCACAGGTCCTCAACATCATGAAGGACCTGCAGCGCGAGCTGGGCCTGACCTACCTGTTCATCAGCCACAACCTGGCGGTGGTGCGCCACGTGAGCGACCAGGTGGGTGTCATGTATCTCGGCCGGCTGGTCGAGCTGGCTCCGAAGCACACGCTGTTCGACAGCCCGCGGCACCCCTACACCCGCATGCTGCTGGATGCGATTCCGAAGATGCACGACACCGGGAAGGCCCGCACGCCTGTCTCCGGCGAGGTGCCCAACCCGCTCAATCCGCCCAGCGGCTGTGCCTTCAATCCGCGCTGCCCGTTGGCGAACGAACGTTGCCGCAATGAACGCCCGAACCTTCAGAGTCTCGGCGGCATCCGCATCGCCTGCCATGCGGTGGAGGAAGGGCGGATCTGAACCGCCGTGCCTGTGAGTCAGCGCCTGGGCTGTCGCTCAGGCGTAGCGCTTGCTCCGCAGGTTGTTTTTCATTTCCTTGAGCAGAGGTTGCAACTGTGCCCCACCGATGCGCAGGGCCAGACAGGTGGCGAGCACGTCGATCACCATCAGGTGCATCAGCCGGGAAGTCATGGGGCTGTAGCGGTCATAACCCTCCGGGTGGTCGGCCGCCAGGTGAATGTGCCCCGCCTGGGCCAGCGGTGAGCCGCTGGCGGTGATGACGATCACCATGGCCCCATGCTTGCGGGCAATGTCCGCAGCGTCCATCAGATCCCGGGTTCGCCCGGAGTTGGAGATGATGACCACACAGTCCCCCGGTCGCAGCAAGGAGGCGCTCATCACCTGCATGTGGCCGTCGCTGTAGGCAATGGCATTGATGCCCAGGCGAAAGAACTTGTGTTGTGCATCCTGCGCCACGATGCCCGAGTTGCCCGCGCCAAAGAATTCAATGCGGCCACGGTTCTGGTAGGTGTCGAGAAGCGCAGTCACGGCGCGCTCGATCGAATGGGTGGAGGCATCGTTGCGGTACTTCAGGAAGGCCGCCACGGTGTTGTCGATCACCTTCACCAGCACGTCGCCCACCTTGTCGTCGACATCTACGCTTCGGTGGATGAAAGGAACGCCTTCGCTGACGGTACCCGCCAGCTTCAGCTTGAAGTCCGACAGGCCGTCGTATCCCATGCTCCGGCAGAAACGCACCACTGTGGGTTTGCTCACATGCGCGCGTTCTGACAACTCCGAGACTGGAAGACTGGCAAAACTCCTGGGGTCCTGCAACACCAGTTTTCCGACCCGCTGTTCGGCGGGTGCAAGTGAGGGTAGGGAGGCCTTGATTCGGTCGAGCATGGCTGGATCGTAATCGAGTTACATGAAAACATGAAACCTCCGCCCCTGATAATCCGAACCATGAACCAGCTCGAAGCCCTCAAACAATTCACCACGGTGGTGGCCGATACCGGCGACTTTCACCAGATTGCCGCATTCACACCCCGTGACGCGACCACCAATCCTTCCCTGATCCTGAAGGCCGTCCAGAAGCCGGAGTACGCACCGCTGCTCCAGCAAGTGGTGGCCCGTCACGGATCGCAAGGCTTGGAAGAGACCATGAACCGTCTGCTGGTGGTGTTCGGCTGCGAAATCCTCCAGCACATCCCTGGACGGGTTTCCACGGAAGTGGACGCCCGCTTGAGTTTCGACACTGAAGCCACGGTGACCCGTGCGCGCCGCATCATCGACCTGTACCAGGGCGAGGGTGTGCATGTGGACCGTGTGCTCATCAAGATTGCATCCACCTGGGAGGGCATCCAGGCCGCTGCCCGGCTGGAGCGCGAGGGCATCCACACCAACCTGACCTTGCTGTTCTCGTTCGCGCAGGCAGTGGCCTGCGGGCAGGCCAAGGTGCAGCTGATCTCGCCGTTCGTGGGCCGGATCTACGACTGGTACAAAAAGCAGGCCGGGTCCAGTTGGGACGAGACGGCCATGGCTGGCGCCAACGACCCGGGGGTGAAGTCGGTGAAGACCATCTACAACTTTTACAAGCAGCACGGTATCGCTACCGAGGTCATGGGCGCGAGCTTCCGCAACGTGGGTCAGATCACCGCGCTGGCGGGGTGCGACCTGCTCACCATCAGCCCCGAACTGCTGACCCAATTGGCCGGCAATGACGCACCGCTTGTCCGGGCGCTGGACGCAGACGCAGCCAAAGCCATGGACATTCCGTTCGTGCAGTACGACGAAGCGGCCTTCCGGTTTGCCCTGAATCAGGACGCTATGGCCACCGAAAAGCTGGCCGAGGGCATCCGCGCGTTTGTGGCGGACACGATCAAGCTGGAAAGCATGATGCAGTAATCTGCAACGGCCCAAAACAGAAAACCCCGCGAGGCAACTCGCGGGGTTTTTGTTTGGGTTTCCGTTGGCGCGCAGTGATGCGTTCCGACGCAGCATGGGGGTGCAGGGCAAGGCGGAGACGCGCAGAGCAGTGGCGGAGCCACGGCAAGCGGCTGCAACGCCGCCATGCACCCGCAGGCAAGGAGAACTTACATGCCCATGCCGCCCATGTCGCCCATGCCACCCATGCCGCCACCGCCCATGGCAGGCGCTTCGTCCTTCGGGGTCTCGGCCACCATGGCTTCGGTCGTCAGCATCAGCGAAGCCACGGAAGCGGCGTTCTGCAGGGCGGTGCGGGTCACCTTGGTCGGGTCCAGAATACCCATCTCGATCATGTCGCCGTAGGTGTCGTTAGCAGCGTTGAAGCCGTAGTTGCCCTTGCCGGCCAGGATGGCGTTGACCACCACCGACGGCTCGCCACCGGCGTTGGCCACGATCTCGCGCAGAGGTGCT
>JALORL010000144.1 GCA_025458915.1 Hydrogenophaga sp. | reverse complement strand
GAGCACCAGCTCAAGGACTCCGGCGCCAAGGCCATCGTCATCATCGAGAACTTCGCGCACACATTGCAGCAGTGCATCGGCAGCACGCCGGTCAAGCACGTGGTGCTGGCTGCCATGGGCGACATGCTCGGCCTGCTCAAGGGCGCCATCGTCAATTACGTGGTGCGCAACGTGAAGAAAATGGTGCCCGCGTTCAACCTGCCGCAGGCGGTGCGCTTCAACGAGGCGATTGCGCGCGGCACGCGTGGCAGCCTCAAACGCCCCGACATCAAGCCCGACGACGTGGCCGTGCTGCAGTACACCGGTGGCACCACCGGTGTGAGCAAAGGCGCCGTGCTGCTCCAGCGCAACGTCATTGCCAACGTGCTGCAGTCCGAAGCCTGGAACGACCCGGTGATGCGCAAGGTCCCCGCCGGAGAACAGCCCACCAGTGTGTGCGCGCTGCCGCTTTACCACATCTTCGCCTTCACGGTGAACATGATGCTGGCCATGCGCACCGGCGGCAAGACCATCCTCATCCCCAATCCGCGCGACCTGCCGGCGGTGCTCAAGGAACTGGGCAAGCACACCTTCCACAGCTTTCCGGCCGTCAACACGCTGTTCAACGGCCTGGCCAACCACCCCGACTTCGGCACCGTGAACTGGAGCAACCTCAAGGTGTCGGTGGGTGGCGGCATGGCGGTGCAGGGCGCTGTGGCCAAGCTGTGGCTGGAGAAAACCGGCTGCCCCATCTGCGAAGGTTACGGACTGTCGGAAACCAGCCCCTCGGCCACCTGCAACCCGGTCACCAACACCGCGTTCACCGGCACCATCGGCGTGCCCCTGCCCAACACCTGGCTCAAGTGCCTGGACGACGACGGCGTCGAAGTGCCCAGGGGCCAGCCGGGCGAAATCGCCATCAAGGGCCCGCAGGTCATGGCGGGCTACTGGCAGCGCCCGGACGAGACCGCCAAGGTCATGACCGCCGACGGTTACTTCAAAACCGGCGACATCGGCGTGATGGACGAACGCGGCTACTTCAAAATCGTCGACCGCAAGAAGGACATGGTGCTGGTCAGCGGCTTCAACGTGTATCCGAACGAGGTCGAAGACGTGGTGGCCCAGCTCGACGGCGTCATGGAATGCGCGGTGGTGGGCGTGCCCGATGAAAAATCGGGCGAGGCCGTCAAGCTGGTCATCGTCAAGAAGAACCCGGCCCTCACCGAAGAGCAGGTCCGCAGCTTCTGCAAGGCCAACCTCACCGGTTACAAGCAGCCCAAGGTGGTGGAGTTCCGTACCGAGCTGCCCAAGACACCGGTGGGCAAAATCCTCCGGCGGGAGCTGCGCGACAAGAAGTGACGTAGGGCAACTGCGACACAATCCAGGGCGGCTTCGGCCGCCTTTGTTTTTCCGGAGTGACTCATGACCCGCACCGCCATTGTCTCGGCCTTGCATGACGAACTGGCCAGCGTGCTCGCGCTGATGCCCGACGAACACAGGCAAACCGTGGGGGGACGCGATTTCTGGGTGGGGCACCTGCATGGGCACGATGTGGTGGCGGTGCTTTCCGGCATTGGCAAGGTGGCGGCGGCCACCACCGCCACCTTGCTGATCGAACGCTTTGGTGTGCAACGCATCGTGTTCACTGGCGTGGCCGGTGGACTGGGCGCTGGCGTGAACGTGGGTGATGTGGTGCTGGCGCGCAGCTTCCTGCAGCACGACATGGACGCTTCACCCATCTTCCCGCGGCACGAGGTACCGGGCTATTCCTGCAGCCGCTTCGATGCCGACAGCCTGCCCTGCCTGCACAGATGGATGCGGCAACGGTGAAGGCCTTTGGTCTGCAGACACCGCGCCTGCACCAGGGCCTGCTCGTCAGTGGCGACCGTTTTGTGTCCACCACGGCCGAGAGCCAGGCCTTGCAGCGCGAGTTGCCGGATGCGCTTGCAGTGGAAATGGAAGGCGCAGCCTTCGCGCAGGTGTGCCACGACTTCGGCATTCCGCTGGCGGTCGTGCGCACCATCTCCGACCGCGCCGACGACGCTGCCCACGTGGACTTCCCGTGCTTCCTGCGCGAAGTGGCCAGCCGATACAGCGGTGCGGTCATTCAATCCTTGATGATCTGACAATTCGTCCACCCCCGCGCCGCCTGCGGCGTCACCCCCTCCAGCGGGCGATACCTGTCGCCTGGTGAAGCTGATTCCACGGTATTTCCGGTCCACAAAGGTCGCGCCGGAGGGGTGGTTCCATCCAGGGGCATCGAGGAATCGGCTTTGCCGGGCCGCAGATGCCGCCCCCTTGAGGGGGTGACCCAGCTTCCAGCCCAGTTCAGGCATGAACTGGAAGTTCATGCCGTAGCTGCTGGCCACCAGTGTGGGTGGCAGCAGGGACACGCTGGCCACCGAGAAAATCTTGATGATCTTGTTCTGGTTGATGTTGATGAAGCCGACCGTGGCGTCCATCAGGAAGTTGATCTTGTCGAACAGGAACGCCGTGTGGCTGTCCAGCGAATCGAGGTCGCGCAGGATCTGCCGGGCGTCCTCGAACTGCTCGGCGTTGAGCAGACGGCTGCGCATCATGAAGCTGACCGCGCGGCGCGTGTCCATCACATTGCGGCGGATGCGGCCCGACATGTCCTCGTGCCGCGCAATCGCCGACAGCGCCTCGCTCAGCAGGTCGTCGGTGGCATTGCTGTTGAGCACCTTGGCGCTGACCACCTCGATCTCGTCGTAGATGTCCTCCAGGGTGTCGGCGCAGTACTCGGCGTCGGCGTCGAAGAGCATCAGCAGCACGTCCTTCGCGTCGTCGATCAGCCCCGGCATGCGCCGCGCACGCATGCGCAGCAGGCGGAACACAGGCACGTCCTCGTCGTGGATCGAGAACAGCACGCCATGGCTGTTGAGCGCGTCGTTGTGCTCGTTGAGGATGAAGGCCACACGCACCGAGCGCGGTGTGTCGTCGCCGGTGATCAGGAAGTCGCTGCGCACATGGAGTTCGCCGTTGTCTTCCTCGAAGAATCGGGCCGACTCCTCGATGTCCTCGTCCATCGCATCTTCCGGAATCGACAGCCCGAAATGCTGCTTCACCCAACGCCGCTCTTCGGGTGTGGGGTCCTCCAGATCGACCCAGATCGGCTTGAAGCGCGCCAGTTCTTCAAGCGAATCGATCTCTTCCTGGAAGAGGCGGCCGTTGGCCAGCGTGAATACGTTGAGCATGGTGTTGCTCCCTGCGGAATGGGGTTCTGTGCATCAACCGGCCGCACCGGCCGGTGGCGAGGGGCTGTGGGGCGCTTTCAGTCGGTTGCTGACCCGAACCCGGTCGCTGCAGCAGCGGCAGGAGGCTCAGGCGTGTTCAGCCCGGACTGAAAGCCCGCAACTGGGGGGCGTGCTGTCCATGGGAATGGCCTTTCAATGGGATTGCGAATTATGTCACCCGTCCACCCGCGCCGGTGGGCTGCCGGATGGGCCGAAAAAGTCCAGCAGCTCGTCCTTGCGGCGCCAGGCATCGCCCTCGCCCAGGGCCACCAGCGCATGAACGAAGTCGGGTTCGAACAGCAGATAGCTGGCCAGTGCCGCCGCGCTGCCTGCCGAGGCGCGTTGCACATCCAGCGCACCCAGACCGGCCAGGGTGTTGCGGGTGGACAGCGGCAGCGCGCCCAGGTGCTTGCGTGCCAGTTCGTCAAGCGAAAAACTGGGCTGGATCGCCACCACCTGCACCGGGTGGTAGGGCAACGCTGCTGCCAGTGCACGGGGCAGGCGCGCGATCGTCTGGCTTACCCGTTGCACCTGCTCCACGTCGGCCTGCAAGGTGTCGTGGAACACGCTGGCCATGGCGTGGCCGGCAATGGTTCCCGCGGTGGGTTCGTCGTTGCTGGCGCCGGTCATGCCCGCACGCTGCGGCTGGCCCACACCGATGACCAGCAGCTTGCGGGCGCCGAACTGGATGGCCGGCGACAACGGGGAGAGCTGACGCATCGACCCGTCACCGAAGTACTCCTTGTGGCCGTTGACCCAGAGCGGGACGGCCGGAAACAGGAAGGGAATCGCGCTGGAAGCCATCAGGTGCTCGATGGTCAGCGGCTGGAAGTCGGCGCGGCGGCCTGGCCGGTGCCAGGGTGCGACCGGATGGCCGGCCCGGGTCTGACAGAAGGTCCAGTGTTCGCCCGTGGAGTAGCTCGACGCAGTGACCCCCAGCGCGTCGATCTGCCCGGCGTTCAATGCCTTTTCCAGCCCGTCCAGGTCGATGGCCCGGTGCAGCGTGTCCACCAGCGGCAGCGTGTCCAGCAGGGCCCGGTGGCGCCGCACCTGCCGCGCCAGCGTCCAGCCCGCCACCAGCCGGTTGGCCCGCACCCATTGCGGTGCATCGAGCGTGTACACCTGGGACGATCGCAGCTCGCTCCAGAATGCCGCCAGCAGCGGCAGCGCCTCCAACCCCCGCGACGCCTTGCCCGCCAGAAAGGCCGCATTGAGCGCACCCGCCGAGGTGCCGAACAACCATTGGAAGGGGAACGGCGGGCCGGCTCCGGGCGTTGTGACGCTGTGGCGTTCGGCAAGCATCGTGGCCAACGCCTTGAGCACCCCGGCCTGGTAAGCGGTGCGCGCCCCACCGCCCATCAGCACCAGCGCGCAGGCGCCAGCCTGGGGTGCCGGTGTGGACGGCTCGAACAGATTGCGGGAAATCAGGGTGTCGAGCGACAAGTTGTTTCGGCGTGCCGGTGGATGTGTTGGGACGTTTCCAGGGAAATCATGGCACAGACGCCGCGCGCTGGCACTTGGCCGCTGCATGCCGTTGTTCAGCCGCACGCAGCCTTTCAGGCCCGGGGCAGCCGCCGGATTTCAATATGTTGCACTGCGGGCTTGCGCCGCTGCAGGATCGTGGGCATAGTGGGTTCAGACATTCCCGTGGCCGCCGGGAGGTCCTGACCGGCCGGTGGCTTGTGTCAACCCGGAGCAACAGGAGGCTCATTCATGAATCTGACGATCAGCGGTCACCACCTCGAGGTCACGCCCGCCCTGCGCGGCTACGTCACCAGCAAGCTCGAGCGGATATCCCGCCACTTCGACCAAGTCGTCGATGTCAAGGTCCTGCTCACGATCGACAACCTCAAGGAGAAAGACCTGCGACAGCGCGCGGAGTGCAACATCCATGTCAAGGGCAAGGACCTGTTCGCCGAAAGTGCCCATGCCGATCTGTACGCCGCCGTGGACGAACTGGCCGACAAACTGGACCGCCAGGTGTTGCGGTACAAGGACAAGACACAGGACCACCACCACGAGCCGGCCAAGCGCTTGATGTGACATCCGTCACGCCCCTGGCAGCAATCGCTGGCACCGATTGCTGCAATGCAACAAGCCGCTTGAAAAGTCAAGCGGCTTTTTTGTTGCCGGAGTCTAGCCATACCAGCCCAACTCGGCATAATTTGCGGTCCAAGAGGCCCCTATGAACCGACTATCTGCCATATTGCCCGCCGCGCAAGTGCTCGTCAGCGTTGATGCGACCAGCAAGAAACGCGCGTTTGAAGAGGCGGGTCTTCTGTTTGAAACCCTGCATGGCCTCAACCGAGCCCTCATCACCGACAGCCTGTTCGCGCGCGAGCGCCTCGGCTCGACGGGTCTCGGCCACGGCGTGGCCATCCCGCATGGCCGCATCAAGGGACTGAAGCAGCCTCTGGCAGCCGTGTTCCAGCTGGAAAACGCCATCGGGTTCGACGCGCCCGATGAGCTGCCGGTCCAGCTCATGATTTTCCTGCTGGTGCCGGAAGCCGCCACGCAGAAACACCTCGAAATCCTGTCCGAAATTGCCGAGTTGCTCAGCGACAGCGCATTGCGCGAACAGATGAAGACTTCGCACGACAGCACTGCCCTGCACGCCCTGATCACGCAATGGCAATCGGCGCACGCTGCGGCGTGACGCTGGGCACGTCGTGCCCACCGTGCCGGCGCAATACCGCAGGCCGAACGGATAAACCGGTTTGAAGCCCACCGTAGTCAGCGCCGATGTCCTCTTCGAGGACCACCGCGATCCCCTGAAGTGGCAATGGGTGGCGGGCCTCGGCGCATCCGAGCGCCGCTTTGACGAGGTGGCGATCCGGGAAGCCCGCTCCGGCGCCGACCTGGTGGGCTACCTCAACTACATCCATCCCTACCGCGTGCAGGTATTCGGCGAGCGCGAGGTGGCCTACCTCACCAGCCCGAGCGAGGAAGACAACCGCCGCCGTGTGGCACGCATCGTGACGCTGGAGCCGCCCGTTCTGGTGGTGGCCGACGGCCAGGTGGCCCCCGATGCGCTGGTGGCCATGTGCGAGCGGGCCCAGATCCCGATGTTCGCCACCCAGGAGTCGGCCGCCTTCGTGATCGATGTGCTGCGGGCTTACCTGTCGCGCCATTTTGCCGACCGTGCTTCCATGCACGGTGTGTTCATGGACATCCTGGGCATGGGCGTGCTCATCACCGGGGAGTCCGGGTTGGGCAAAAGCGAGCTGGGCCTGGAGCTGATATCGCGTGGTCATGGCCTGGTGGCCGATGATGCCGTGGACCTGTACCGCATCAACCAGACCAGCATCGAAGGCCGCTGCCCCGAGCTGCTGCAGAACCTGCTGGAGGTGCGGGGCATTGGCTTGCTCGACATCAAGGCCATCTTTGGCGAGACGGCGGTGCGCCGCAAGATGCGGCTCACGCTGATCGTCCATCTGGTGCGTAAGGAAACCCTGGAGCGCGATTACGAGCGCATGCCGCACGAGCCGCTGTACCAGGACGTGCTGGGTGTACCGGTGCGCAAGTCGGTGATCCAGGTGGTGGCGGGACGAAACATTGCCGTGCTGGTGGAAGCGGCGGTGCGCAACACCATCCTGCAACTGCGCGGCATCGACACCTATCAGGAATTCGTGTCCCGGCACCGGGCGGCGATGTCCAGGAATGAATGATGGGGCTCACCCCCCTGCGCCGCTGACGCGGCTTCCCCCCGCTCTGGCGCGGCTACGCCGCTGGGCAGGGGGACGCACCCAGTGGCCCGGCGGAGCCGGTTCCTCGGGTGCCCTGGGCTTCGGGCACGTGCGCCGGAAGCATTTTTGGTTTGATGGAATCGTTCGCCTGTGTGTGGGTGAGCCCTTCGACAGGCTCAGGGCGAACGGGCTGGGTGAGTGCTGCTCACACGCAGCACCAAATCGCCTCGGCACTCCCCCCACCGATCGCGCATCCGGCGCGAAGTGCCTGTGTCCAGGGGCAGCGAGGGACGGCTTTGCCGACCCAAGATGCCGTCCCCCCTCCAAGCGGCGCAGCCGCGCCAGAGAGGGGGGAAGCCGCGTCAGCGGCGCAGGGGGGTGTTCACTTCCTATGCGGGCAGTCGGTCTTGCTGCAGGCGGCGTAAAGCGACAGGGCGTGCTCCTGGAGGACGAAGCCGCGGCTTTTGGCCACCATCTGCTGGCGCTTCTCGATCTCGGCATCGAAGAACTCTTCTACCCGCCCGCAGTCCAGGCACACCAGGTGGTCGTGGTGCTGGCCTTCGTTGAGTTCGTACACCGCCTTGCCGGACTCGAAGTTGCTCCGGGTGAGCAGACCCGCCTGCTCGAACTGCATCAGAACGCGGTACACGGTGGCCAGGCCAATGTCGGAGCGGTCCTCCAGCAGCACGCGGAACACGTCTTCGGCCGTCATGTGCCGCTGCTTCGCGCTCTGGAACACTTCCAGAATCTTCAGGCGGGGCAGGGTGGCCTTGAGTCCGGTGCTCTTGAGTTCGTCGATGTTGGACATGGCGGTGGCGGGTGGGCAGACGTTGGGCAGGCGCCGGGCGGAGCCTGACGGACGGGGAGCGGAACACCGATGCAGACGGGCGTCCTCGTGGACTCGAGGGCTACAATGACCGGATCATATCGCCAGCGCGCGTCCGACGCTGCCCGCCCTGCGGGACCCGCAGTCCGGCAGGCGCAAACCCCGGTTGCTCCATGAACTCTCTTTCATCGCACTGCGAATCTGCCGGCGTCCGCGCGAGGGTGCCGGGCCTTGCGTTGCTGGTCCTGGTGTCCGCCCTGGCGGGCTGCTCCAGCGTGCCCTCGGTCGGTGGCCTGGCCAGCATGGTCACGCCGTACCGCATTGACATCGTGCAGGGCAATGTGGTCACCCGCGAGCAGGCGGCCGCGCTGCGGCCTGGCATGCCGCGCGAACAGGTGCGGGACATTCTGGGCACGCCATTGTTGGCCAGCGTGTTCCATGCCGGCCGCTGGGACTATGTGTTCACCTTCCGGCGGCAGGGCGAGGAACTCCAGCGGCGCAAGCTGGCCGTGTTTTTCCGTGACAACCTGCTGGAGCGGGTCGAGGCCGACGAGCTGCCCAGCGAAGCCGAATTCGTGTCGTCCCTGGACGTGAAGACCCAGGGCGGCAGGCCGGTGCCGCTGGAGGCCACCGAAGAGCAGCTCAAGCGCTTCCGCGAACAGAACCCGCCGCGCAGCGCTGCGGTTGCGCCGACCGAGCCTGCGGCTGCGCCCCCCACCAGTTATCCACCCCTCGAACCTGCTGGAGCCGCCCGATGAGCGCGCAGGAGCAGCACCGCGTCTGCGTGGCAGGCGCCAGCGGCCG
>JALORL010000143.1 GCA_025458915.1 Hydrogenophaga sp. | reverse complement strand
GGCTCGATCACCGCTTCGTCGGTGTCCTTGATGGCTTCGTTGCTGCGCAGGCGCTGCAGTTCGGCCAGGCATTCGGCGATCTCGGCGTCGGTCAGCAATGCATCGAAGGTGAGGTGGCCGTTGTCTTCATAGAAGTGCAGCTGGTGGGCGCTCAGCGGGCCGTCCTCGGCCTTGCCGTGGACCACCGGGTCCTTGCGGGGGGTGATCTGCGCCTGGGGTGCGATGCGGGATGGGTAGCGGTCCTCGCGGACCGGTGTGGCTGGTGCGGCATTGCTCATGTCGTTCCTCCTGTTTTCGCTCGTTCAGTCGGCCAGCGCGTAGGCGCCGGTGGCGTCGTGCACTTCGCGGCCGGTCAGCGGCGGGTTGAACACACACACCATGCGCATGTGCGTGCCCTTGTTGGCGCGCAGGATGTGGCGGTCGTGCTTGTTGAGGGCGTAGAGGGTTCCCACGCGGATGGGGTGGGTTTCGCCGGTGGCGAGGTCGGTGATATCGCCCGCGCCTTCGATGCAGTACACCGTCTCCAGGTGGTTGCGGTACTCCATCTCCAGCTCGGCGCCGGGCTTGATGACGGTGTCGTTGACCGAGTAGCCCATGCCGGCGTCCTTGTAGATCAGGCGGCGGCTGGTCCAGCCTTCGGTGTCCACGTCGGCGGCGGTTCCCAGAATTTCATCGAGGTGTTTGACGATCATGGTCGGGTCCTTTCTTTTTGTGCTGGCGGGAGTCAGGCGGCCTTGCGCAGGGCGGGGCTGAGCACGGCGCGCAAGCTGGTTTCAATGATGTCCAGGCCGTGCATGAGCTCGTCCTCCTTGATGGTGAGGCTGGGCAGCAGCTTGAGCACCTGGTCGTCGATGCCGGCGGTTTCGATGATCAGACCGCGCTCGAAGCAGGCCTTCGAGATGTGCGCTGCCAGCGTGGGCTCGGCGAACTCCACGCCCTGGATCAGGCCGCGCCCGCGCACCGTGGCCGTGACGCCCTGCTGGCGCAGCATCTGGTCCAGGCGCTCTTCCACCATGGCGCTCTTCCTGTCGACCGAATCCTGCAGCAACGTGTTGCGCCAGTAGCCCAGCGCGGCGGTGGCCGTCACGAAGGCCGGGCAGTGGCCGCGGAAGGTGCCGTTGTGTTCGCCCGGGGCCCACTGGTCCATCTCGGGCTTGATCAGCACCAGCGCCAGCGGCAGGCCATAGCCGGAGAGCGATTTGGACAGCGTGACGATGTCGGGCACGATGCCGGCTTCCTCGAAGCTGAAGAAGCGGCCGGTGCGGCCGCAGCCCACCTGGATGTCGTCGACGATGAGCACGATGCCGTGGCGCTGCGTGATGTCGCGCAGGCGCCGCAGCCAGGCTGCGCTGGCCACGTTCACGCCACCCTCGGCCTGCACGGTTTCCACGATCACGGCGGCAGGAATGTCCATGCCGCTGCCGTTGTCCACCAGCATGGATTCGAAGAAGTCGAGTGTGTCGGTGTCGGCGCCCATGTAGCCGTCGAACGGCATGGACGCTGCGTGGCTCAGGGGCACGCCGGCACCGGCACGCTTGAAACCGTTGCCGGTGACCGACAGCGCGCCCAGCGTCATGCCGTGGAAGGCGTTGGTGAAACCCACCACCTGTTCGCGGCCGGTGACCTTGCGCGCCAGCTTGAGTGCCGCTTCCACCGCGTTGGTGCCGGTGGGGCCGGGGAACTGGAACTTGTAGGACAGACCGCGCGGCTGCAGGATCACCTCGTTGAAGCCCCTGATGAAGGCTTCCTTGGCTTCGCTGTACATGTCCAGCGTGTGGGTGATGCCGTCGCGCATCAGGTAGGCCATGAGGGCCTGCTTGATCTTGTCGGGGTTGTGGCCGTAGTTCAGAACACCCGCGCCGCAGAAGAAGTCGAGGTGGCGGCGGCCCTTGGTGTCGGTCATCCACGCGCCCTTGGCCGAGGCAAACACGGCGGGGAAATTGCGGCAGTAGCCGCGCACTTCGGATTCGTGTTCTTCAAACGTGTTCATGGGTGTCCTTTCGTGGTTGCAAAAACAGGAGGCTGGGCGGTGCAAGGCACCACCCGCGTCAGCGCGCCAGCGGTCCGATGCGGAACAGGGGCTCCGCCGGGTGGTGCTGCGCGAACAGATCGGAAGTGAAGTGCGGCCGGACCTCGCAACGGGTCTGCAGATCGAGGGCCAGGCGGTGGAACAGGGCTTGGGAAGCCGCGTTGTCCTCGGCCACCGTGGCGGTGACCCAGCGGCAGTGCGCGTTGGCCGGCAGCTTCAGCCAGGCCTTGAGCAGGCGCAGGCCGATGCCTTTGCCCTGGTGTTCGGGCAGCACGCCCACCTGCCACACAAAGGCGGTGTCGGGCGCGCGTGGCGGGTGGTAGCCGACCACCAGGCCCACGGCTTCGCCGTCGTGCTCGGCGATCAGGCAGGTGTCGCCGAAGTCGGTGGCCAGCAGCAGATAGAAGTACTGCGAATTCAGTTCCAGCGTGCCGGCCGCCTGCACCAGGCGCCACAGCCGGGCGCCGTCCGTGGGCTTCGCGGAACGAAAAGTGAGGGGAAAGGAAGGGGTGAGCGTGGTCGAGCCTGAAGGGGTCATGCCGTGGTTGGTTTGTGGTGAAGACCCTCTGCAACGTGGCAGTCAGGCCTTCTGGCGAACCGGCTGGCTGCGGGCTCCGTGAAGCGCTGCAACCCACCGTTCGGCCCCGGGTGAGGGACCTACAAAAGAACTCAAGCGACCCTGTGGCCGTTGAACGAAACCGGCTTGCAGGGGTCCCGCGAAGCGGGGCTTTGGGCCGGGGCAACCAGATGGCCTTGCAGCCGTCGGTCTTTATTTAATCTATGCGGACAGGTTGCGAGATGCAACCCACGGTGTGGAATTGCTGCAGTGATCCGCCTGCATTCTGCGGGGCATTCTTGCCGAATGCACCGCAATACAAGGCGTTGCGGCGCATCTGCCGTTCATCGATTTTTTCGATGAGACCCATTCCCGTTTTCGCTGATACCCAAGTCAAGCGGAAGGTTATCAGCACGGTCGTGCCGTCATCCGAAAGCTTCCGCAAGGGTGAGCAGGACACCGGTGCGGCCGGCTTCATAGCCTTTGAGGGCCGCCACCCGTTGTCGGTATTCCGGCGATTGCAGCACCGCCAGCAACGGGCGCAAGCCCTTGCGCTGTTCGGTGTCGGAGGGCAGGGCAAAGAAGTAGCGTTCCTTCAGCAGCGGAATGAAATGCAGGCCAAAGCGGTGGGCAGCGGTCTGGACACCCATGCCCACGTCGGCCATGCCACTGGCCACGAAGGCGGCCACCGCCGCGTGGGTCAGCTCGGTGTTGTCGTAGCCGGCAATGCGGTGGCTGCCCAGGCCTTCGCGCTGCAGCAGCAGGTCGGTGAGCACCCGCGTGCCGGAGCCTTCGGGCCGGTTCACAAAGCGCACGCCAGGTCGAGCCAGATCCCGCAAGCCTTCAATGTGCAGCGGGTTGCCCGGCGCCACGAAAAGGCCCTGCGTGCGCACCGCCAGGTGCAGCAGGCTGTGCGCCTGTGGCTTCAGCCAGCGCAAGGTGCGCTGTGCCACCACCGCTTCCAGTGGACCCAGCGGAACGTGAAAGCCAGCCATGTCGCAGTCGCCCTGCGCCAGCGCGGCCAGGGCCTCCAGGCTGTTGCGGTAGCGCAGCTCGAACGGAACGCGGCGGGCTGCCAACTGTTCGCGCAATGCCGCCACCGCAAAGCCGTGGCTCGCGTGCAATCGGGGCACGAAGCGCTGGCGCCGTTGTACCCGGCCCAGTTCGCCTTCGATTTCCGAGGCCAGCGAATCCAGCAGGGGTTGCAGGCGCGCATGGATGCGGGCGTCCGCCCAGAGCAGCGTGTTTCCCAGCGGCGTCAATGCGGAACCTCGTCCGCGGCCCCGATCGAGGAGGGGTTGGCCCAACAACTGCTCGGCCTCGCGCACCAGCCCCCAGGCATGGCGGTAGGACATGCCCAGCTCGCGCCCGGCCTGGGCAATGCTGCCGCATTCACGCACTGCCCCCAGCAGCGCCACCAGGCCCCCGGCGGTGAAGGTGTCGCTGTTTTCCTGCCCCATGTGCCACTGGGGCTGCAGACCGACTCGAAGCATGGAAGGGAGGTGTGGCGACGGCGGAGGAGAGGGCGGTTTGCACCACAGCGGCAGGCAGCACTTTATGCAAGGCCAAACATATTATGGCCGAGGTGCCAGTGCTAACCTGCGGCCATGTCACCACCCGCCACCGCTCCCCTCACCGATGCACCGGCGCAGGCCGCGCGCATCATTCCCATCCACACGGCGGCCCAGCCGACGTCCCGCCGACCGCGCGCCATGCCCAAGGGGCGGCAGGTGCAACCGGAAGCGCTGGCGCGGGTGGAGGCCCTGTGCGCTGGTCTGGAGCCGCGCACGGATCTGCTGATCGAGCACCTGCACCGGCTGCAGGATGCCGAAGGCGCGCTGCGCCCCGCCCATCTGGCCGCGCTGGCCGACCGCCTGCGGCTGAGCCAGGTGGAGGTGTTCGAGGTCGCGAGCTTCTACCACCACTTCCATTTCGCCGACGACGGTGCGGCCGTGCCGGCCACCACGGTGCGGGTGTGTACCAGCCTGTCCTGCGATATGGCGGGTTCGGGCACGCTGCTGGCCCGGCTGCGGGACGCTCTGGAGCACGACCCCGCGGTGCGTGTGGAAGGGGTGCCCTGCATCGGCCAGTGCCACCGCGCGCCGGCGGCCTGCGTGGGGCAGCGGCAGTTGCCCGAGGCCACCGTGGAAGCGGTTCAGGCGCTGCTGGAGGCGGGCGACACCGGGCCGCGCACCCTCGGCCCAGCGCCTGTGCAGGCGCCGGAACTGCCGCAACTGGTTCGGCTGCTGCATGGCGACATCAGCACCGACCAGGTGCTGGCCGAACTCAAGGCCTCGGGCCTGCGCGGGCTGGGCGGGGCGGGCTTTCCGGCCTGGCGCAAGTGGGAGACCGTGCGCGCGCAGCCAGGCCCGCGCCACATGGTGGTCAACATCGACGAAGGCGAGGTCGGCACCTTCAAGGACTGGCACCTGCTGAGCACCGGCACCCCGCAGATGCTCGAAGGCATGCTGATTGCCGCCCACGTGACCGGAGTGGAGCGCATCTGGATCTACCTGCGCGACGAATACCACGACATCCGCCACCTGCTGCAGGCCGAGCTGGACGCACTGCAGCCGGTGCTGCGGGCACTGGCCACAAAGTACCCGGGCTTCACGCCGCCGCAGATCGCGCTGCGGCGTGGTGCCGGTGCCTACATCTGCGGCGAGGAGTCCGCGCTCATCGAATCGGTGGAAGGCAAGCGCGGGCTGCCACGCCTGAAGCCGCCCATCGTGGCGGTGCACGGTGTATTCGGCCGGCCCACGCTGGCCCACAACCCGGAAACGCTGTGGTGGTTGCCCGAGATCCTGCAAAAGGGCGGGGACTGGCTGGCCGCGCAGGGCGTGAACGGCCGCAGCGGTTTGCGGCGCTTCTCGGTCTCGGGCCGGGTGAAGCGACCCGGGGTGTATCTGGCCCCCGCCGGCATCACGCTGCGCGCCCTGGTGATGGAGCACGCCGGCGGCCTGCCGGACGGCCACACGCTCTACGCTTACCTGCCGGGTGGTGCGTCGGGTGGCATCCTGCCTGCAACGCTGGCCGATGTGCCGCTGGACTTCGACACCCTGGCCGAACACGGCTGCTTCGTGGGGTCGATGGCGGTGGTGGTGCTCAGCCAGCACGACCGCGCGCGCGACGCGGCACTGAACCTCATGAAATTCTTTGAGCACGAGTCCTGCGGTCAGTGCACGCCGTGCCGCAGCGGCACCGGCAAGGCCGTGCAACTGATGCAGGCACCGGTGTGGGACGCAGAAACACTGGGCGAGCTATCGGCCGTGATGCGCGACGCGTCCATCTGCGGCCTGGGCCAGGCCGCCCCCAACCCGGTGGACTCGGTGCTGCGCTTTTTTGCCCATGAAGTGAACGGGGAGGCTTCGACATGAACCACCGTGATCTGCCGCCGGACATGGCGCCGGTGACCTTCACCCTCAACGGCGAAGCGGTGGATGCCGCCCCCGGTGAGAGCTTGCTCAAGGTGGCGCAGCGCCAGAGCATTGCCTTGCCCCACCTGTGCCACCAGGACGGCCTGCGCAGCCCTGGCAACTGCCGCGCCTGCGTGGTCGAGGTCGCGGGCGAGCGGGTGCTGGCGCCGTCGTGTTGCCGCCATCCCGTGCCGGGCATGGTGGTCACCACCGACAGCGCGCGGGCCACCAGCGCGCGCAAGACGGTGCTGGAACTGCTGCTGGCCGATGC
>JALORL010000142.1 GCA_025458915.1 Hydrogenophaga sp. | reverse complement strand
CAACGATCTGGCCATGATGGGTGTGGCTGGCCTTTCGGTGGCCTACCACGCCAAGCCGGCGGTGCGGGCGCAGGCCACGGTGGCCATCAACGAAGGCGGTCTTGACCGGCTGCTGGAGGTCGTTCGGCCCTGAACTTGTGGCGAGCCGGAAGGTGCCCGCGCGGTCAGCCGCCGGCGCGTTTGGCCTTGATTCCCTGGGCCTGCAAGGCCGCCAGCACGCGCTCCACATGGTCGCCCTGAATCTCGATCAAACCGTCTTTCACCGTACCACCCGAACCGCAAGTGGTCCTGAGCTGTTTGCCCAGTGCCACCAGGGCAGCAGGCTCCATGCCGACCCCCTTGACCACCGTAACGGCCTTGCCGCCCCGGCCCTTGGTTTCGCGCAAGACACGCGCTACGCCATCGCTGGCTGGCACCGCCGGGCGCTGGTGGCAGGTGCAGTTGGCCACCGGCTGGCGGCAACCCGGGCACATGCGGCCGGCTTCGGTGGAATACACCAAACCACCGGTGGGATGCTTGCTTTTCATGGGCGCCGATCGTAGCGCGTGATTGCCACCCCCTTACACTGATCCGAACCCGGACCACCCTTTCATGCCTTTCCAATCGCTGGGACTCGTTCCCGCCCTCCTCCGCGCCGCCACCGAGTTCGGTTTCAGCGAACCCACGCCCATTCAGGCGCAGGCCATTCCGGCCGTGCTGCAAGGCAGCGATGTATTGGCCACTGCCCGCACCGGTTCCGGCAAGACCGCCGCCTTCGTGTTGCCGGTGCTGCAGCGCCAGTTCCTTCAGCCCGCCCGCGCCGGCCGGCGCATTCGCGGCCTGATTCTGGTGCCCACGCGAGAACTGGCCGCGCAGGTGGGCGAAGTGGCCCGTTCGCTGGCCCAGCACCTGGAACCGCGCCCGAAAGTGGCGGTGGCTTTTGGCGGGGTCTCCATCAACCCGCAGCTCATGGAGCTGCGCGGCGGTGCCGATGTGGTGGTTGGCACGCCCGGCCGGCTTCTGGACCTGGTGGCCCACAACGCGCTGAAGCTGGACGGCGTGCAGACCCTGGTGCTGGACGAAGCCGATCGCTTGCTGGACCTGGGTTTCGCTGACGAACTGCAACAGCTGCTGCGGCTGCTGCCCGTCGCACGGCAGAACCTGTTTTTCTCCGCCACTTTTCCACCCGGCGTGCAGGCCCTGGCCAGCGACCTGCTGAAGGACCCGATACGCATCGAGGTCGAGGATCACGCGGAAGCTACCAAGGGTCCATTGCCCGCCCCGGTGTTGCAGCGCGCCATCCTGGTTGACCCGGAACGCCGCACAACCCTGCTTCGCCATCTCATCAAGGAACACCAGTGGGAACGCGTGCTGGTGTTCGTGGCCACACAGTACGCAGCCGAACGCGTGGCCGCCAAGCTGCACCATGGCGATCTTTACGCCACCTCCTTCCACGGCGGGCTGAGCCAGGGGGCCCGCCAGCAGGCCCTGAAAGAATTCAAGGAAAAGCGCTGGGACGTGGTCGTCACCACCGATCTGGCGGCGCGCGGAATCGACATTGCGCAGCTGCCGGTGGTGGTGAACTACGACCTGCCCCGTTCGGCGGTGGACCATGTGCACCGCATCGGGCGCACCGGGCGCGCGGGGGAAAGCGGGCTGGCCGTGAGCTTCATCAGCGCCGGCACCGAGGCCCATTGGCGCCTGATTGAAAAGCGGCAAGGCATGAGTCTTCCCAGCGAAACCATTCCCGGGTTCGAGCCTATGCAAGCAGCGTCCGACGCGGCCGCATCCCATGCACCTGGGGCGGCACCGGGAACCGGTGGGGTCAAGGGCAAGCGCCCCAGCAAGAAGGACAAGCTGCGGGCCGCCGCCGCGCTGGCTGAAAAGCGCGGCTGAGCCGCTCCGACAGCCATTGGCCTGCAGGCAGGCACCGCTCGGTCTGCGCGGGCCAGGCACAAGCAACCGGTCTGCGGGAAAATGTCCGATTGCGTTTGCCATGGCCTTTCTGCCGGACACACGGCAGGCAGGTTCGTTCAACACCTAATCCCTGCAGCCTTGCGCTGCCCTTCAGAGGTTCCGTTTTGCCGCTTCCGCCCCCCAGCCCCCGCCGCCCCATGCACACCCGCCGCGTCACCTTCCGGGGTTATGAGCGGGACGATGGCCTATGGGACATCGAAGGCGAACTGATCGACACCAAACCGCACGCCTTCCACATCGAAGGCGAGCGCGAATGGGCGGCGGAAGAGCCGGTGCACCACATGCTGATCCGCGTCACCCTCGACAACGCCATGGTGATCCGGGACATCGCCGTTGCCATGGACAGCGTGCCCCACGGTCCTTGCCCGCAGGCACAGGAACCCATGCGCCGCATGATCGGCTGCGTGATGGGCAAGGGCTGGCGCCACACGATCGAGCGGCATCTGGGCGGCGTCCAGGGCTGCACCCACCTGCGTGAACTCCTGTTCAACATGGCCACCGCTGCCTTTCAGAGCCGTTCGGCATCCTTCGCGCCGCCGCCCGATGGACGGCCTCCCATGCACCTCGGCCAATGCCTGGCCTGGGACTTCGATGGACCGGTCGTGGAGAAGGTGTACCCCATGTTCTTCCGCTGGCGACCCCCAGCGGCATCGACGACCTGAACGGACACGCGTCGGCAGCCCAGGGCACCGGCCGGGGATCAGGGCTTGCTGAGCAATTTGGGCAGGTTGAGCACCAGCCGCACATCGCCCGGTGCCAGGCTGGAGCGGACCTCATGGCTGGGTTGGCTGGTGTCGCGCAGCGCGGGTTCACCCAGAGGCAACCCCTGGCGTCCGATGATCGAATACACCCACGGCGTGTTAGCACGTGCGCCGCGCCGGGCAACCACCGCCACCTCGTCATTGGCCAGACGCACATAACTGCCGGGCGGATAAAACCCCACACTCTTCACGAACAATGCGCCGAGCGGGTCGGGCTTGTGGTCAGGCCCAAGATACAGCTCCCGGGCCACGTTCTGTGACAACAAGCCGCCACGGCTGCGCCGTGGGCTGATGCAGGCCACGTACACATCGGCCATCTGCAGGAGACGATGGGCGAGACCATCCACCTGGCGTCCGTTCGGATAGCCGCTGCCATCGGGCTGCTCGTGGTGTTCCTCCACAAGCCTGAGCCATTGGGCGTCGCCCACGCCCACGCGCCGCAGGATGTCAGCCCCCACCAGGGGATGCTGGCGGACGGTCACACGCTGGGCATCGGTGAGCTCCTCCATCTGGCGCGCCATGCTGTCGTGCGCCCGGGTCATGCCAATATTCATCGTCAGGGCGGCACGGAACAGGGTGGTGCGCTCGACAGCCGACAAGCCAGCCCCGGGTGCCACCATGTCGCACAGCCCGGCGCACAGCAGGGCATGGGTGGCGCTGTAGCCCATGCTCTGGTCGAACAACAGCTGAACCAGCACGAGCATGCTCTCGTCTGCCGACCGGCTCCAAAGCGCCTGCACGCGCTGTTCCATGCGCCCAAGGCGCTCCTGGAACTGCGCAGCCTCCGCGCCCTGGTGGAGCAGCGTGGTCAGCGCCGACTGCAGGTCTGCCCACACCCTGTCCGGCGAAGCACCTTCCGCTGCAGTCGAATCCCGGACATCACGAACCTCCAGCGGATGGTTCACCCCGGCGATGCGGCTCAGGGGTTCATTGCTGCGCACCATCCGGTCCAGCTCGGCCTTGTAGCTGTAGGTCCAGGCCTGCCAGTCCACCTCCTCCACCATGGGGCTGTGCAGCATCAGGTGGTTGCGGTGCTGCTCGGAGATGATGCATTCGCCCTTGCGCAGCAACAACACGCCCTTGGGGTCCCACACATTGACCGGCACCGGGTGATTCAAGGCGATGGCTTCCAGTGGCAACGACTTGTACATGCCCGGCATTACAACGCGATTCACTGAAGTTCGGTGAGCGAAAAAGTCCCCATTGCGTCGGTTACTTCCCTACCGATGCGCAGCCACCGCGCTTGTCTGGCTTGTCTGTTTGGTGGTGGTGGCGATGGCCCCATGGGGCGGCCCGGACAAAGAAAAACCCGCCAGCGTGACTGGCGGGTTCTGTGTCTGGTGGGCGGTGCAGGGTTCGAACCTGCGACCCCTGCCGTGTGAAGGCAGTGCTCTACCACTGAGCTAACCGCCCAATCGACCTGGTGTTGCACCTGATCGGATGGAAGCTTTGCATTATAGCCTGAATCTGAAGGGCGTTTCGTGAACCTTTCATGGACCCGGCACAAACCCTGCGGTCAGGCCAGCTGACGCCACAGCGTCTTGCCCTTGCAAGCCTTGTCGATGTCGATCAGAACGCTTTCGTGGCTGCTGAGCTCGAGATCGTTCGCCCGCAGCACCGGCAGCTCAATGCGGCTGAGGTCAACCTGCTGCTGGTCACCAACGGCGTCCACCGGGCCCGCATCGAGGTCGATGATCAGCGCATCCTGGCCCCGTGTCATGTTGATGTAGACGTCCGCCAGCAACTCGGCGTCCAGCAGGGCCCCATGCAAGGTACGGCCCGAGTTGTCCACGCCCAGGCGGTCGCACAGCGCGTCCAGACCATTGCGCTTGCCCGGGAACATTTCCTTGGCCATCACCAGGCTGTCGGTCACACACGCAATCACCGTGTTCAGCGGCGGACGTCCCAGACGCTCGAGCTCCTTGTTGAGGAAACTCATGTCGAACGGCGCGTTGTGGATGATCAGCTCGGCATCGCGAAGGTAGTCGAGCAACTCATCGGCAATGGCAGCAAATTTGGGCTTGTCGCGCAGGAATTCGTTGCTGATGCCGTGCACCTTGAGCGCGTCCTCGTGGCTGTCGCGCTCGGGGTTGACGTAGTAGTGCAGGTTGTTGCCGGTCAGCTTGCGGTTGAGCAACTCCACGCAGCCGATCTCGATGATGCGGTCGCCGCTGTCGGCCGACAGGCCGGTGGTTTCGGTGTCTAGAACGATCTGACGCATGATCCATGGCTCCGGTGATGAACGGTGCGCCGCAGTGCCGCCCCCAGGCGGATCAGCCCCCGGACTCGGGTGGCACCGGGTCCCTGCCCAATGCGGGGGCAGCGACCCGCGCAGTGGCGCAGCGTGGGGGTCAATGATTCTCTTTGGCGTGGTTGATCGAGTACTTCGGAATCTCGATGGTCACATCCTGCTGCGCCAGGATGGCCTGGCAGGACAGGCGCGACTGTGGCTCCAGGCCCCAGGCGCGGTCCAGCATGTCCTCTTCGTTTTCTTCGAGTTCGTTCAGGCTGGAATACCCCTCGCGCACGATCACGTGGCAGGTGGTGCAGGCGCACACCATGTCGCAGGCATGCTCGATCGCAATGTGGTTGTCCAGCAGGGCTTCACAAATGGAGGTTCCTGCGGGCACTGAAACCTGGGCTCCTTGCGGACAGTATTCGGGATGGGGAAGGATCTTGATCGTGGGCATGGGTGCTCTGGGTTCTTGGTATGTCGATGGGGGCCAGCCGTGTCAGACTTCTTCGACCTTCTTGCCGGCCAGGGCCTGCTGGATGCCACGGTTCATGCGCAAGGCGGCAAATGCTTCGGTCCCCTTGGCCAGCGCCGAAGTGGCTGCCTCGATGGCCACTGCGTCGTCCCCCTGCGCGGCCAGCATGAGCCCAGCGATCAAGGCTTCGATGTCGGCGCGTTCCTGCGGGTCCAGCAGATCGCCGTCGGCGGCCATGGCGCTGCGGGTGGCCACCACCATGCGGTCGGCATCCACGCGCGCTTCCACCAGCGCACGTGCCTGCATGTCCTGCTGCGCAGTGGCGAATCCGTCCTGGAGCATGGCGGCAATCTGGTCGTCGGACAGCCCGTAGGAGGGCTTCACCTCCACCCGTGCCTCCACCCCGCTGCCTTGCTCCCGTGCGCTGACCGACAGGAGACCATCCGCGTCCACGGTGAAGCTCACCCGGATGCGCGCGGCGCCTGCGGCCATCGGCGGAATGCCCCGCAGCGTGAAACGGGCCAGGCTGCGGCAATCGGCAACCAGGTCGCGCTCGCCCTGCACCACATGCAGGGCCAGTGCGGTCTGACCGTCCTGGTAGGTGGTGAAATCCTGCGCCATGGCCGTCGGAATGGGGCTGTTGCGCGGCACGATGCGCTCCACCAGCCCGCCCATGGTTTCAATGCCCAGCGACAGGGGAATCACGTCGAGCAGCAGCAGATCGCCATCGCGGCTGTTGCCTGCCAGCGCGTTGGCCTGGATGGCAGCGCCGAGCGCCACCACCTCGTCGGGGTTCAGGTTGATGAGTGGCTCGCTGCCGAAGAACGCACCGACGGTGCGCCGGATCACCGGCATGCGGGTCGAGCCGCCCACCATCACCACACC
>JALORL010000141.1 GCA_025458915.1 Hydrogenophaga sp. | reverse complement strand
GGCCGAGGATTTTTTGGCGCGGGTGCCGGTGCGGATCACTTCGCCCTGCGCCGTCACCACCTCCAGCGCCAGCACGTTCTCGCGCATGGTGCCGTAGCGCACGGCATTGGTGCCGCTGGCGCGGGTGGCGGTCATGCCGCCAATGGAGGCGTCTGCACCCGGGTCGATTGGGAAGAACAGGCCTTCGCCCTTCACCGCTTCGTTCACCGCCTTGCGGGTCACGCCGGGCTGCACGGCCGACGCCGAACGGAATGACCGGGACCTTGTGTTGCGCCGCCAGCTTCACGGCGTCGGCCACGTCCTGCGTGCTTTCCGCAAACACCACCGCGGCGGGCGGAGGCACTTCATAGATGGACTCATCGCGCCCGTGCTGCTGGCGCACGGCCATGGCGGTGGAACACTGCGCGCCGAAACGCTGCTGCAGGGCGGCCAGCAGCGCGTCCGGCATGGCGCGTTGCTGGACCTGGGGGGCGAGGTGGCTCAGGGCGGTAGGGGCGTTCATGGCGGTCTCCGGAGGGCTGCAGGTGCAGCCGGGCAGTTTACGCCGTTGCCGCCCGCCGCGCGAGGTCGGGTACGCCCCAAGGACCGATGGATCAGGGGTTCCGGTTGGCCGGCTTCTGCCCGTCGGGCGCCTGGCGCTGCCCGAGGTTGCGCGGGCTGGCCAGCGCATTGGGGCCGTGGGCGCTGAGGGTACTGGGCGCAGCGCTGGAGGCGCGCTGGGCGGCGGTGGGTTGCAGCACCGACATGCCGGCCACACTGAAGGTGAAGGCGGCGATGATCTGTACGCTGCGGGCTTCGAAATCGCTGATGCGCTGTCGCGAACGGCTCATGCAAGGGTCTCCTGGAACAGTGGTTGGTGCCATTAGGGCTTTTCCGGGTCCGGAAGGCCAGCGCTTTTGCAGCTGGTTGCGTGGTTCACATTCGCGCGGGGGACGTCACATTTTTCCGCCCTGCGTTACGGGTTCGGGGACACTGCGCCGCCCATCGCCCTTTTGCCCGACCATCCCGCACAATCCGGGTTGGCAGCAACCAACGGACACTCTCATGGGCAACCGACTCACACAGATCGCCACCCGCACCGGCGACGCCGGCACCACCGGCCTGGGCGACAACTCCCGCGTCTCCAAGAACAGCCTGCGGGTGCATGCCATGGGCGACGTGGACGAACTGAATTCAAACATCGGCCTGCTGCTGTGCGAGGACATGCCCGAAGGCGTGCGGCAGTTGCTGGTGGAGATCCAGCACCAGCTGTTCAACCTGGGCGGTGAGCTGTCCATTCCGGGTTTCGAACTGCTCAAGCCCGAGGCCGTGCTGGCGCTGGACGAAGCCCTGGCCAGCTACAACGAGCAGCTGCCGCGCTTGCAGGAGTTCATCCTGCCGGCGGGCACGCGCGCGGCCAGCCAGGCGCACGTGTGCCGAACCGTGGCGCGCCGCGCCGAGCGGGCGGTGGTGGCGCTGGGCAACGAAGAGGCGATCAAGGACGCGCCCCGGCAGTACCTGAATCGCCTGTCCGACCTGATGTTCGTGCTGGCGCGCGTGCTCAACCGCATGAACGGGGGCGATGACGTGTACTGGAAGAGCGAGCGCATGGCGCGCCAGGACACCCCATGACACGGGGTTTGCTGTTGCTCCTGCTGGCCGTGCTGGCGGCGGCGGCGCTGGCTGTACCGGCGGCGGCCCAGACGCCGGCCCCGGCAGACCCGGGCAGGGCAGCCACCGGGAAGGTGGTGCTGGTGTGTGAAGCGGTCTACCTGCCCACGCGCAGCGTGTGGGTGCGCAAGGCCGACATCGCGTACGACCAGAAGCGTGTCCTGTCGGTGCGGATTGACGGTGTGCCGGTCTACACCTTCAACGTGCAGGGCACGGTGATCCTCACGGCACTGGACAACGAACGCATCCAGATCGACACCGCTGCGCAGACCTGGACCAGCGATTTCAGGGGCATGGCCACCGCACAGGGGCGATGCGAGCGGGCGCGCAGCGAGCCGCCGGCGGGTGCGACAGCCGGCTGAGCGCAGCAGGCGTCAGATCTTCAGCGACGAGGTGTCGGGCCGCTGCCCGGTGTGCAGCCGGATGCGCAGCGACACGTCGGTTCGCGAATCGGCGTGTTCCACTGCCTGCTCGGCGGTGATGGCGCCCTTGAGGTAGAGGTTGTAGAGCGACTGGTCGAAGGTGGCCATGCCTTGCTCGGTGCTCTTGCTCATGGCCTCCTTGATGTCGTCGGTCTGGCCTTTCTGGATCAGGTCCGAGATGTAGGGCGAGAGCAGCATGATCTCCACCGCCGGCAGCAGCTTCGCGTCCACGCCGCGCAGCAGCCGCTGGCCCACCACCGCCTTGAGGTTGAGCGAGAGGTCCATCAGCACCTGCTTGTGCGCCGCTTCGGGGTAGAAGTTCAGGATGCGCTGGATGGCCTGGTTGGCGTTGTTCGCGTGCAGGGTGGACAGGCACAGGTGGCCGGTTTCGGCGTAGGCCATGGCGTGCTGCATGGTGTCGCGGTCGCGGATCTCGCCGATCATGATCACGTCGGGCGCTTCGCGCATGGCGTGGCGCAGGGCTTCGTCGAAGCTTTTGGTGTCCAGCCCCACCTCGCGCTGGTCGATGATGGCCCTGGCGTGCGCGTGCTCGAACTCCATCGGGTCTTCCACCGTGAGGATGTGACCGCCCACCGTGTGGTTGCGGTGGTCGATCATCGAAGCCAGCGTGGTGCTTTTGCCGGAACCTGCCGCGCCCACCACCAGCACCAGGCCGCGCTTGAGCTGCGCCAGCGTCTTGACGATGGGCGGCAGGCCCAGCGCCTCGATGGACGGAATTTTTCCGCTGATGTGGCGCACCACCACCGCCACGTCGCCGCGCTGCCGGTACACGTTCACCCGGAAGCGCCCGAGCCCGGACAGCGCAATGGCGAAGTCGCATTCCAGCGAGGACTCGAATTCGCGGATCTGTGCCTCGCGCATCACCGAATAGGCCAGCTGCTGGGTGTTTGCGGGCTCCAGCGCGCGCTCGGGCAGGCGCATCAGGATGCCCTGCACCTTCACCGCCGCAGGTGTGCCGGCCGAGAGGAACAGGTCCGAGGCCCCGTGGGCCACCATCATGGACAGGTAGTGGCCGAGGTCGTCTTTCGGTGGAGGCTGTGAATCGGTCATGGTGGGCGGTGGTTTGACAGCGCGGTTCAGCGCGGCGCCAGGATGGCCATGGTGATGCGCGAAACGCAGGTGAGCTCGCCGGCCTCGTTGCGCAGGTCGATCTGCCACACCTGCGTGGTGCGCCCGATGTGCACCGGCCGCGTGATGCCGGTGACCCAGCCGCTGGTGGCGCCCTTGAGGTGGTTGGCATTGATGTCCAGCCCGACCGCCCGGTGTCCGGGCGCACAGCTGTAGGCCGCCCCGCAAGACCCCAGTGTTTCCGCCAGCACCACGCTCACGCCACCGTGCAGCAGGCCGTAGGGCTGGCGGGTGCGCGTGTCCACCGGCATGCGCCCGCAGATGAAATCCGGCCCCACCTCCACGAACTCCATGCCGAGGTGTTCGACAGCGGTGTTTTTGTGGATGGCGGTGAGGATGTCGACGGAGATGGGTTGGGTCCAGAGGGGCATGGGGCAAGGGCAGGGCAAGGGAATGGATTCACTGTAGCGAAAACCGCTGCCGTTTGGCACGGCGATGGGATTCGGGGATGGCGCTGTGGATGGTGCGCCCGGTTGTTGGGCGTTGGCTTGAGGTGTCCTGTACGCGTTCGAGGCGTGACAGCTCTGGACCGGTAATCCCTTCGATGGAGGAAACAGAGCCATAACATGGTGTAACAAATACGATAAAGTAATTAAAAAAATGGAGGTTTAGGGTGGGAAAGCAATTCATTAAGACGCAATTCAAGCGCTGTGTCGCGGCCACGCTCGTGGCGCTGGTTGCCGCGTGTGGCGGTTCGGAATCCGATTCGTCGGCGAACGGAGATACCGACCAGGCACGGGCCGAGTTGGTGCTCAGCGAAGAGGCCCAGGCGTTGCCGGACTGGGCGCTGGACGAAGAGCTGGCTCGCCAGGGGCTGCATGCGGTGGGGCGCCGCGAAGAAGGGGGTCGCGTCCTGGTGGAGGTGGAGGTTCCTGCCGGCGCCACACCCGAAGCGTGGGCCAGCCAATTCCAGAAAAGCCGCTGGTTCACCTCGGCGGTGGTGTCTAGGGCGGCGCCTGCTGCGCCCGCTCCCTCGCGGGGACGATCGGGTCGGAGCCCGGGCGGTACAGCCCCAGCCGCAGGTGGCGCGCCGGTGGCGGGGCTTCCGGATCAACCCAGCGGTGCCACCATGTCTGCGCAGGCCCCCCTGGCGCCGGGCGAATACCTCGCCACCATCAATTTCACGACCCAGCCGTTGATGCGGTGTGAAATGGCGCTGCCGCTGGCGGACTCCCCTCTGGCCGCCATCAACGAATGCAATGCCTACTTATCCACACTCCAGCCGCAGCAGCGGCTGGGCAATATCCGCCTGACCAGCAACGCAACCGCCAACGGCATCCTCTACAACTACGGCTACAACTATCAGAGCCGCCGGACGGACGGAAGCTGGACCGAAGGGGACTGGAACTCTTACGGTGGCATCTACGTTAGAACCCGCCCAGCCTTTGGGGCGCCTTCCTACGCCTGCCCGCGCGGCGGAACAATTGAAACCCGGCGCAACGGCCTCGAAACCACCTATGTCTGCGTCGGTGGGTATTCCGCCGTGGGCCAGACCCCGCCCGCCATTCCGCTCCAGCAGTGCGCGGCCCAGGCCGGCATGCGACTCCCCAACCCCATCCTGCCCGCCACGGGAGAAAAGGTGTTTGTGCGCGAGGACTTTGTGGACCACGCCCCGCACCCGCTCACCCTGCAGCTGCACTACCGCACCCGCTGGCAACTCACCCCCCGCTCCAGCGCAGGGGCCTATTGGGGCCACAACCACGGGGCGAACCTGCGGCTCGACCCCACAGACCCGCTGGGCAACACGCTCATCTTGCAGCATGGCGACGGTTCGCAGGTGGTGTTCAAGCGCCACAGCGCCACCAGCACCTGGTACAGCCCCACCCACACTGGCAGTCTGCAGGCCTTCACCGCCACCGGCAGTGTGCCCGCCCTGCGGTTCCTCGACCGGCAAACGGGCACCCAGTGGGAGTTCTCCAGGCCCGAGGGCAGCACCGTGGGGCGCCTGTTGCGGCAGCAATTGGAAAACCGCTGGGCCTACACCTACGAATACAACGCCCAGGGTCGCCTGGTCACCATCCGCAACCAGTTTGGCCGTGTACTTCGCCTCGCCTACGACGCCGCCGGCCTGCTGGCTCGCATTGAGCCGCCCGACAGCCGGGCGGTGCAATACCAGTGGGACGCACAGGCCCGCTTGCGCCGCGTGGTGCACCCGGGCACCTCGGGCCACGCAACGGCCTTCAACTACGAAGACGCCCGGTGGCCCGGATACATCACCGCCGAACTGGACGAAGCGGGTCAACGCCGGGTCAGCGTGCAGTACGACGAACAGGGCCGCGCAGTGGTTTCCACGCGCCCGGGCAACGCCGACCTGTACCGGGTGACCTACGGAGCAGGCACGGGCACGCAGAATTCGACCGCCAGCATTACCGACCCTTTGGGTACAGTGCGCCGGTTCGGTTACGCCCAGACCAATGGCCGCACCGACGTGGTTTCGGGCAGCGCTTTACCCGGCTGTGAAGGTGAAGCGCCAGTAGCCCAGCGTACGCAGACCGCGCAAGGCCTACTGGCCACCGAAACCGATTTCCAGGGCAACGTTACGCGTTACGCATGGAACGACAGGCTGTTGCTCGCCAGCGTGACCAGGGCGGCCAACACGCCAGACCAGCAGGTAACCACCTTCACCTGGCACAGTTCTCTGCCCAAACCCACCACCATTCAGGAGCCCCTGCGGCGCACCGCATACGCCTACGATTCCCTTGCGCGGGTCAGCAGCGTGACGGTGACCCCCGCGGGTGCAGCGGCTGGCGGGCTGCAGACCGTCACCCGCTTCACTTACACGGCGCAAAACCAGGTGGCATCCATCACCGCCCCCAACGGCGCGGTGACCCGGTTCACCTACGACGCGTCCGGCCTGCTGACCACGAGCACCAATGCCTTGGGGCAAGTGACGCGTTGGCAGTACGACGCAGCGGGTCGGCCCACACGCGTCGAGCTCCCAGGTGGGCTGGTTCGCGTGCTGAGCTACAACCCACGCGGCTGGCTGGCACAAAGCAGCGAGCAAACAGCGTCGGGCACAACGCCCCTGGTCACCCGCTACAGCCACACCGCCAGCGGCCAGATCGCATCCATCACCCAGCCCAACGGGTACGTCATCAACTACCGCTACGACGCAGCGCAGCGCCTGGTGGGCTGGAGCGACAACCGTGGGCAAGGCGCCAGCTTCACCCTCGACCCACTCGGCAACCGAACGCAGGAAACCGTGCGCAACCGCAGCGGCGACATTGCGCTGCAGGTGGCCCGCCAGATCAACCAGATCAACCGCGTGAGCCGCGAAGTGGTGGGCAGCGACCAGAGCGTGGACAGCACCTATGACGCCAACGGCCAGCTGCAACGGCTCGTC
>JALORL010000351.1 GCA_025458915.1 Hydrogenophaga sp. | reverse complement strand
CTACAGCTACCGCTACGACTATCGCGAAGAGTGGCTGCGCTTCACCACCCTGCTCTCGACCAACCGAAGCCCGCAAGAGATGGGCGAGGTCATCCTGCAAGGCCTAGCGAAGATGGTGGAAAGCCCCGCAGGCAGCCTGTGGCTGCGCGGCATCTCGACACCCGACTTCCACCAAGTGGCGGTCTGGAACACCGCCCGCGTGGCGCAGGCCGAGGCCAGCGATGCCTCCCTGTGCACCTTCATGCGCGACAAGGGCTGGGTCATCGATTCCCCGAGGCGCTACGAGCCACTGGGCTTGCCTGCATGGTTGTTGGGCACCCCCAATGGCTGGCTGGTGGTGCCGCTGATGGCGGGGGAGGAACTGCGTGCCTTCGTGGTGCTGGCCCGGCCCCGCACGCCCATCCAGCTGAACTGGGAGGTGCTGGACCTGCTGAAGACCGCTGGCCGGCAGGCCGCCGGCTACCTGGCCCAAATGCAAGCCACGGAGGCCTTGCTGGAAGCACGCAAGTTCGACGCCTTCAACAAGATGTCGGCCTTCGTGGTGCACGACCTCAAGAACATCGTCACCCAGCTTTCGCTGATGCTGAAGAATGCGGAACGTCTGCACGACAACCGCGAGTTCCAGCAGGACATGCTGTTGACCGTGGCAAGTTCGCTTGAGAAGATGAAGCGGCTGATGCTGCAACTGCGAGAGGGCGCCACACCACCTGGAGGCAGCCACGGTGTGGAGCTGTCCCCCATCTTGCGTCGCCTCGTGGGCATGGCCAAGGCCCAAGGGCGTGCGCTGGAAACCGAGGAATTGGGGTCGCTGGCATCCCGCGGACAGGAAGAACGCCTTGAACGTGTGCTGGGCCATCTGGTGCAGAACGCCCTTGACGCGACGCCGGCCACGGGGCGGGTTTGGATCAAGGTAGAACGGCACAGCGGCCAAGTGAAGGTCGAGGTGGGTGACACAGGCGCCGGCATGAGCGAAGAGTTCATCCGTTCACGGTTGTTCAGACCGTTCAACACAACGAAGTCAAACGGCATGGGCATCGGCACCTACGAGAGTTTTCAGTACATCCGCGAACTGGGTGGGCACATTGACGTGAGCAGTCAGGTAGGTCAGGGTACGGTCATCGCCGTGATGCTGCCGCTGTTCGAAACTGAACGCGGCGCTGATTTGCTGGGCGCCGGTCAGAAATGAGTGCCGAACCGAGCGGACGGACCAGCCCAGTACTCATCGTCGAAGACGACCTGGCGCTTCAGAAGCAGATCAAGTGGTCACTGGACCGCTTCGAGTCGGTGACTGCCAGCGACCGAGAAGCTGCACTTTTGCAGTTCCGCCGACATCAGCCGGCGGTGGTAACGATGGACCTGGGGCTGCCGCCCGACCCCGATTCGGTCTCGGAAGGTTTTGCACTGCTTGAGCAGCTGCTCGCCATCGACCCTGCGGCGAAAGTCATCGTGCTCACGGGTCAGAACGACCAGGCCCATGCGTTGCGGGCGGTGGCGATGGGGGCCTACGACTTCCTGGCCAAACCATTCGAGCCCGACCTCCTCACGCTGACCATCGAGCGCGCCTACCGGCTGTCAGAACTGCAGACAGAGAACCGGCGGCTGCAGGCCCTGCACCAACCCGATGCACTGGCCGGCCTGATCACCCGCGATGCGGACATGCTTCGCATCTGCCGCACCGTCGAACGCGGGCAAGGAGGTGCTGGCCCAGGGCCTGCACGCGGCCAGCAAGCGGCCAGGCCGCTTTGTGGCCATCAACTGCGCAGCCATCCCGGAGAACCTGCTGGAGAGCGAGCTCTTCGGCTACGAAAAGGGCGCCTTCACGGGCGCTGGGAAAACAACTCAGGGCAAGATAGAGACCGCGCACAACGGCACGCTGATGCTCGATGAGATCGGCGATCTGCCGCACTCCTTGCAGGCCAAACTGCTGCGCTTTCTGCAGCAGCGCACCATCGAACGCATTGGCGGTCGCATCGAGATTCCGGTGGATGTTCGTGTGGTCGGGGCCACCCACCAGGATTTGAAGAACCTCATCGCCGAAGGCCGCTTTCGTGAGGACCTCTACTACCGCCTCGCAGAGATCGTCATCGACATCCCGCCGCTGCGCGCTCGCGCGGGCGACCCGGTGATGCTGGCCCAGGCCATGCTTCGCCGCTTCGCCCAGGAACAGCGCCGTACAGGCCTGGGTTTCAGCGAAGACGCCCTGCGGGCGATTGAAAAACACAACTGGCCGGGCAACGTGCGCGAACTGCTGAATGCGGTGAAGCGCGCCACCATCATGGCCGATGCTGACCGCATCACCTGCGCCGACCTGGGCCTGCCCTTGCCTGAGCCCGGCGGCGACGGCGCTCAGGTGTCTGACCTGGACTTGCGAACAGTGCGCGAGTCTGCCGAGCGCCAGGCCATCGTGGCGGCGCTGGCGCGCAGCAACGGCAACATCCTGAAAGCTGCAGAGATACTGGGCGTCAGCCGGCCCACGCTTTACGACCTCATGCGCCGTCTGGCCATCAAGTAGCTCATCCTTCATGCGGCCGCGCGCCAGCGGCCCCGGCAGTTTCATCAAGGCCCACTCCCATGAATCCGAAAGCTCTGGTTTCCCGCCCGGCCCACCACCG
>JALORL010000019.1 GCA_025458915.1 Hydrogenophaga sp. | reverse complement strand
AAACATCCATCGGGCCCCGCGGTGTCCAGCGATCGGCGTGCTGGGGCTGTGCACGCTCGCACTGCTGAGTGCCTGCCAGGTCACACCGCTGACGCCCGGCACCGATCCCGCGGCTGACAGCCTGCCGGTGCCCGCGGTCACCGAGCGGGTGGTGCCGTTCGCCCCGGTGCTGGTCCTTGCCGGTGAACTCACTCCCACCGGCACTGCGCTGCGCGACCGTGGCGTGGCGCTGTTCGAAGCGCGCCAGGACGGCTTTCGAGACCTGGCTGCCACTGGCCGAGGCCGGGCACCCGGAAACGCAATACAACATCGGTGTTCTGCTCAGCCGCGGTGGCGCCGTGCCCCGCGACCTGACTGCCGCGCGCCGCTGGCAGCAGCAGGCATCGGACGCCGGCTATCCGCCGGCGCACTGCGCACTCGGGGATCTGCTCTGGGCCGACCGCAGCGACCCATTGAACCGGCAGCGCGCGCTGTCGGCCTACCTCAAGGGAGCCAACCAGGACCAGGCCAGCTGCATGCACAACGCCGCTGCAGTGCTGCTCAACGGCCTGGCCGGCGCACCCGACGTGCTGGCCGGACTGCACTGGCTGGAACGCGCTGCCGAAGCGGGCAATCTGGCTTCACAGGCGCAACTGGGCTCGCTGCATCTGCACGGAACCTACAGCCCACCCGAACACGAACATGCGCTGCGCTGGCTCACGCTGGCCGCCGACCGCGGCCACGTGGACGCCACGCACGACCTTGCCTACATGTGGGAACGCGGTCTGGGCACCGTGGCCGACCTGGGCACGGCAGCCACGCTGTACGAACGCGCCGCTGCAGGCGGTCAGGCCCTGAGCGCCAACAACCTGGGCCTCCTGTACCGCAACGGCCAGGGTGTGCCGCAGGATCACCCCAAAGCGGTGACCTATTTCGAGCAGGCAGTGGCCCAGCGCAACAGCGAGGCCATGGTGAACCTGGGCGACATGCACTACCTCGGCCTGGGTGTGGCCGCCAATCCGGCGCAGGCCGCAGTGTTGTACCAGCAGGCGGCCAACGCCGGGCTGCTGTGGGGCGACTGCCGGCTGGCCGCCCTGCTGCGGCACGGGGAAGGTCTGCCCCGGGACATCCCCCGGGCCGACCAGCTCAAGCAGCGCGTGCAGATGCGCATGCCCAGCGCGGACTGCACAACGCCGCTGTCCACGCTGTTGCGCTGAACGCCCGCAGCGCAAGTCCGGCGCAGCCCGGGGTTCAGGGAATGAAGTTCAGGCCTTCGGGCAGGGGCAGCGCAATCGGCACTTCGAAGAACGGCGCCGCACCGTCCGGGTCCGACACCACAGCCCCGTTGCTGAAGAAGAAATCCGCGATCTGCGCCTGCGCGGCCAGGGCAAAGCCACGCGTGGCGGCAGACCCGATGTTGGTCAGGAACACGTGCGGGTTCTTGCCGACCGCGCTGTTGGCCGCAAAAGCCAGGTCGTTGCGGAAGTAGGTGGTGCGGTCCTGCAGTTCGCCAGCACGCACGATGGCGCTGCTGGTGGGGTTGGGCACGGTCACATCCCCCTTGGCAAACTGCACGATCACCGGCTTGGCGCGGTGACCAGCGGGAGGCTGCTTGCGGATCAGCGCCGCATACGACACCGGGTTGCCCGACTGCTGCACCCATTCATTGCGGTCCAGCACTTCGGCGATGGCCAGGGCACCGGGCACCGTGTTGACCACGGGAGCCTGGTCGCGCAGGGGCATGTTCTCGTTGAACACCAGGTTGAACGGCACCGGCACGCCGGGCAGCGGAGGCAGGTTGAGCAACTGCGGCTGGCGCGTGGCAAGCGCCACGGCGGTCAGGCTGCGGAACGCACCCAGCCGTGCCACCTCGGTGATGGAACCACCCGGCACGTTGGGCACCCCCGCCTGAATGTTGGGCTCCACGCCCAGCAGCTTGGTGCCGTAGATACCGCCAAACGACTGGCCAGCGTAATAGATGCGGGCGGGGTTCAGATCGCGTTGACCATCGCCGTCCACGTCCATGCCGACTTCCACCTGGCGCACCAGCTGCATGAGGTCGATCACGGTCTGGCGAAGGCCGTCGCGGCTGCTGATGATGTCGAACGGCGGCAAGGCATTCACACCTTCGGTGGACTCGATCGCACCATCGCCATTCAGATCCACGCTGCGCCCGCCCGAGGGCAGCGTCACCAGCGGCTGACCGGCCTGCTGTACCGCGAGCGTGCCCTGTGCGCCCCCGCCGTGGCCCACCACGTTGATGGCCAGGGTGGCAATGCCGCGGCTGGCCAGGGTGGTGGCCACGGCCCACGGTGCGCCGTACATGCTGTCGGTGAAGCCGTGACCGAAGATGGTCACCGGCCAGCCGCCGGCGGGCGTGGGGCCATTGGGCAGGAACAGCTGGAACACCAGCGCGTTGCTGCCCTGCGGCACCGGCCGGCCGGTGAGCGAAGCGGTGGCCGGAATGAAGCGCGACGCGTTCTGGTAGTTGGGCGAGGTGTAACGGCCGTAGGCCACCTGTCCGACCACACCGAACTGGTTGATGGCCTCCAGCGGCAGGGCAGTACCAGCCACCGGTACGGCGGCGGTGTTCTGGCGCAGGTGCTGGATGGACTGCAGACCGCTCACCGGGAACACGGTGCGCACCGGCGCACCACCGCTGCTGCCGATCTCGAAGCTGGCCGGTACGGGCTGGCTGGCCTTGATCTGGCGCATCACCTTGAGCAGGTCACCGGTGGTGCTTTGCGTGGTGAACAACGAAGCCGCCACCACGTTGAGGCCGCGCGTGCGGCTTTGCACCGCACTGGCACCGTCGCGCAGTTCGCGCCGGTAGTCTTCCAGCTCGGGCTGCCATACCGGCCCACGGCCACGGCCCATGCCCTTCCCGGCACCACGCTGGCCGGTGAAGTCGCTCATCTTGAGCTTGCGGCCCTGGACGTCGCGCACGCCGTTGGTCACCACCACCACGTAGCGCGAGCGCTCCGCCAGAAGTTCATCGGGTTCGAACACGAGCGTGAGCGTGGCCGGGTCCCACAGCACCTGGTTGATGCCCACCTTCTGCCCCACGCCCTGCAGCGTCAGCGTGTCGCCCAGGTTGTAGAGGAACACGGTCTGGCTGTTCACCGTGGACAGATCGATCTCGCCGGTGAACGGAATGGTGATGCGGGGCTGGGTGGAGAAGCCGTCCAGCGTGTTGATCACGTCGATGTCGGCGCAGTCGCTCACGCGCACCGCGCAGTCCGGCTTGGGCAGCTGCACGCGCCGGAAGGTGGCGTTGGAAAAATCGCGCACGGTCAGGCGGTTGCTGGGAAAGGGGCTGGCGGTGTCGTCGAAGCGCACCGACACGCCGTCGGCCATTGCGGCCAGGGGCGCAGAGGCCACCACAAGCGCGGCCACGCGCAAACGGCTGCTCAAAGAGGGCATGGGTTGTCTCCTGTTTGGGGGCCGCCGGGCGCGGCATTTGTTGGGGAACGCGACCCGGTTATAGAACTTCAGGCCTCGTGGCGCCACCGGGTTTGCGCGTTTACCCTGAGGCCAAACGGCCGCGTTCCGTCGCTTGCGGGACATCCCCCGGGCCACCGCGAAGCGCGTCCGGCTGCCGCACGGTCCCGCCACCGGTGGTCCGGCAAGCAGGCGCAGAGCGTGAGAAAAGTCGCAGTTCCGCCAGGGGCATCCACCCATAATCCGCCGATGCCCGTCACCGAAGTCGCTATCTGGTCAGCCATGTTGGGCGGGCTCCTGACCCTGGCGGGGCTGGCCCTGGGCGATGTGCTCGGCCACCGCACCACCGCTGCCTGGCGCAACCTGATGTTCGTGCTGGTCACCGGTGCGAGCTGCGTGGTCATGAGCGGCCTGCCGGAGCACTTCTTCCCTGAGCTGCCGGCCCGGGTGGTGTTCGTCATCAAGGCCTGCCTCGGGCCGTTGGCTGGCGCCATGGGCTTGTTTTTCATCGGCACCTGGCTGGGCGGCCTGCGCGAAGACTCCAAGGTGCACTACCTCACCGCCTGGGGTGCAGTGGCCCTGCTGACCGCTGCGATTGTTCTGGCGGTGGTGGCCATGCGCGCGGACCTGGCCGATGGCCACCGGGTGCTGTGGGTGTCAGCGGCCGTGAACCTGGTGCCGGTGGTGCTGGCCATGCTGGCCGTGCGCCGCGCCAGCCGCCTGGGCGATCCGCTGGCCCCCTGGATGCTGCTGGCGATCGTGTGCCTGGCGGCCATGGTGAGCGGGCATTACCTGCACGGCCTGAATGTGCATGGCCTGGGCACGGGCACCCGGATCCTCACCGCAGCCGCCACCGTGGCGTTCTTCCTGATTGCCTCGGTGCTGGGCGTGGTGCGCAACCGGCAGATCCGGCAACTGGCCCGGCTCTCGCGCCTGGAGCCAGGCGCGGACGCTGCCACCGGCCTGCACTCGGGCGCGGCGCTTGTCACCGACATCGAGCACGTGTTCTGGCGCACGGCCCGCTTGCAGGGGGAATGCACCGTGGTGTGCCTGCACCTGAACAACCTGTATGAACTGACCGAACAGTGCGGCTCCGGGGTGGAACACCAGATCCTGGCCACGGTGGCTGCGCGCATCCGCCGCGCTGCGGGCTTTCGCTGTGTGGTCGGTCTGTACCACCCGCGCTGCTTCGTGGTGGTGATCCACACCGACCGGCACCAGGCGCCCGTGGCGGAAACGGTGGAGCGCCTGCGTTCCATGGTGGGACAGCCCATGGTTGTGGTGGACCGCCAGCAGGTGCGTCAGGTATTCCGGCCGCAACTCGGGGTCGCGGCCCTCACGGTCGACCCCACGGATGCCTTGCCGCTGGAAGTGCTCAACGCGGCCGAGCGGCAGGCCGCCGCTTCCCTCAACGCCGTGCCGCCGAGCCGGGCGGCCGATACCGTGACCGCACCTGCGCCGCTGGGCTGAAGCCCCGGGCAGGCACGGCCGTCGTCAGCGCACGGGAGTCGCTGCAGGCGGCAGCGGCTGTGCGCCCGGTGGCAGCGGCGCCACGGGTTCCATGACCGTGAGCTCGCGGATCATCCCGCCGCCTGCCACCGAACCGGAGGTGCTGCCTTCGCCACGCACCATGCGCTCGCAAATGGCCTTGCGGTCGGGCGGCAGCGGGTTGCAGCGCTGCAGCGCATTGCGCAGACGCATCTCTGCCGATTCACCCCCCTGGGTCATGCCCCGCAGGGCTTCGGCACGCACCGCACCGGCTTCGCGCAGGCAACTGGTGCGCTCCTGCGCGCCGTCGACCGCCATGCAGGCGGCCTTGTCCTGCTGGAAGCGGGTCTCGATCTCGGCCTTGCCAACAGGACCCTGCGCCCCGGCACTGACAGCCACCAGCAGCGCAACCGCCAACAGGCCGGCGCGCAGCGGCGGGCGGGACCGGAACACGGGAACCGGAGGAAACACGTGGTGCATCATGAAAAACTCCTTGCATGAACGGCTGGGGAGCTCCCGCCCTGCGGCGGGCAGCCCACCATCAGCCAAGAGGGCAGCCAAGCCCGAAAGGTTCACCCTACCGCAATCAGGGCACGGCGTCGGTGCGGCGAACCACGAAGGCGAAAGCGGTCGTGACAGGCCGGCAGGAACTTCCCCAGCGCCCGCGCCGTCACAAAACAGGCGGGGCTGACCCGGCAGGGAAAACGCATGAAACGTTCGCTTACTCCACCCTTCCCGACACCTCATCTGTGCCGGCGCGCCTGGCTGCAACAAGCCGGCGCACTGGCGGGCGCAACCCTGTGGCCCCTGGGCGTGCAGGCTCGGCCCGCCAGCGGCACCAGCCGCTTCCCGGGTCTGCATACCCGCGCCATCCCCTCCAGCGGGGAGCCCATACCGGTGGTGGGCCTGGGCACCTGGATCGTGTTCAACGTGGGCAACGACCCGCAGGCCCGCGATGCCCGAACCGAGGTGGTGCGCGCCTTCTTCGCGGCTGGCGGCGGCATGATCGACAGCTCGCCCATGTACGGCTCGTCGCAGCCCACCATCGGCCACGCGCTGCGCCGCGTGGGCCAACCCGACACGCTGTTTTCAGCGGAAAAGGTTTGGGTGGGCAACCCCGACCGCGGCTCCGCGCAGATGGAGACCTCCCGCCAGTACTGGGGCGTACCCCGCTTCGATCTCATGCAGGTGCACAACCTGCTGGCCTGGGAAGCCCACCTGCCGCGGCTGCTCGCCATGAAAGCCGCAGGGCGCCTGCGCTATGTCGGCATCTCCACCTCCGAAGGCCGCCGCCACCGCGAGCTGGAGGACATCATGCGCACCCAGCCGATCGACTTTGTACAGATCAGCTACAACCTGCTCGACCGCGAGGTGGAGGATCGTTTGCTGCCGCTGGCGCAGGAACGCGGCATCGGGGTGATCGTCAACCGCCCGTTCCGCGAGGGCGCGCTGCTGCGGCAACTGGCCCGCCACCCGCTGCCGGGCTGGGCTGCGGAGATCGGCTGCGACGGCTGGGCGCAGGTGGCGCTGAAGTTCGTGGTGTCGCACCCCGCCGTGACCTGCGCCATTCCTGCCACAAGGCAGGTCGCCCATGTGCAGCAGAACATGGGTGCCGCGCGCGGCCCGTTGCCAGACGCCGCACTGCGCGAGCGCATGGCCCGCGACGTGGCCGCGCTTTAAGGCACCCCAGGGCATGAGCGCGTGGTGGACCTACCGGCCGTCGGACTTCCTGATGTTCGCGCCAGACACCTACTGGCGCCAGTTCGAACTGCACAACGACAGCCTGTGGCCGACGCCACCCCTGGTGGCGCTGCTGGCGCTGGCCTGGGGCGTGGTGCTGCAGGCCGCGCCCGTGCGGCAGCGCATCGTGCTGCTGCGCGCGGGTCTGCTGACCATGGCAGCGGCCACAGGCTTCGTGGCCTGGGCCTTCCTGTGGCAGCGCTACGCCGACATCCTGTGGGCCGCCCGCGCGTTCGCCTACGGCCATGCGTTGCTCGCGACCGGGCTGCTCGCGCTGGCGCTGTGGCCGCGGCTGGGCGATTCGCACCACCGGTGGCGATGGCGCGTGGGGCTGGGGCTGCTGCTATGGGCTGCGGTGGCACATCCCCTGCTGCCGCTGTTGTGGTCAGCGCCCCTGGCACAGTCGCAGTGGCTGGGCGCTGCGCCGGACCCCACCGCTCTGGCCGCTCTGGGGCTGTTGCTCTGTGTGCGGGCCGGCGACACCGCAGGCCCATGGCCGGCGCGCGCGCTCCAGACCGGTTTGATCGCCCTGTGCCTGACCTGGTGCGCCATCAGTGCGGCCACGCTGTGGACCATGGGGTCGCAGCAAGGATGGGGCCTGGCCCTACCGGCCCTGCTGGCATGCGCAGCCGTGCTGCGCAAACCTTAAGGGCTGCCTACGGCGTCACCGGTCAACGCCGCCAACACCTCGGCCATGCCGGGCCGCTGCGCTGGCACGGGGTCCAGGCACGCCCGTGCAAGGTCGGCCAACGGGCCCGCAACGGCGCCGGCGCTGTGCGCGAGCAGCTCTTCGACCAGGCAGCCGAAGGCCCGCACGTCCAGCGCCTGCAAGGCCTTGCGCACGGCGGGAGCGTCCTCGGGCAGGCGGGTCGCGCCGCCGAAATCGCCCAGCAGCGCTTCTGCCGTGAGCGGGTTCCAGTGGATGTTGTGGGCATAGAAGTCGCCGTGCAGCACGCCCCGCCGGTGCATGTGCGTCAGCGCTTCGGCCATCTGCTGCAGGATGCGCAGCGCGGCCGCGGGTGGCAGGGAAAAATCCGGCGGGTACACATCGCGGGTGCAGCTCTGGAAACTGGGTGGACCGGCCAGGATGCGCATGGCGGGCGGGATCTCCAGCAGCAGCAGACCCGGCGTTCGGTCGGGGTGGTTGCCGAGTTCAGCCACCGGCGTGCACAGCGCCGGGTGCGGGCCCACGGCACGGCACGCCGCCATCTCGTGTTCGGGCAGGCCGTCGCTGGTGACGGCGCCTTTGAACAGCTTGAGCGCGAGTGCCGGTCCGGCACTGCCCATCAGGTGCACGCGGTGCACCAGTCCCGAAGCGCCTTCACCCAGGCGCTGCGCCAGCTGCAAGCGCGACCAGTCCACCAGGGGCAACGGTGCGAGCTCGGTCCGGCTCCAGGACAACGGGTTGCCTTCCACCGCCAGCCAGGCCAGGCGGGGCAGTTCGGTCAGCCAGCGCGGCAACGCCGACAGCCGGTTGGCCGAAATGCGCAGCAGTTCAAGGGCGGGCGCACCGGCCAGCGCTTCAGGCAGTGCGGTGAGCCGGTTTCCGGCCAGCATGAGCTTCTGCAGGGCGGGCCGGGCAGCCAGTTCGTCTGGCAGGTGTTCGATGGCGTTGTCGGTCAGGATGAGCCATCGCAGGCGGGCCGGCAACGCGGCGGCCGGCACCTCGCGGATGCCGTTCGCTTTGAAACCCACCATCTCCAGCGCGGGGCAGTCACCCAGCACCTCGGGCAGGTCGGTGAAGGCGTTGCTGGAACAGAAAATGATCCTGAGCTTGCGCAGGCGGCCCAGGTCAGGCGGCAGGCTGCTGAGCCGGTTGCCCGTGAGATTGAGCACCTCCAGGGTATCGGCCAGCGCCATCACGTCGGTGGGTACCTGGTCCAGTCCACAGGACAGATCCAGGCGGGTGGCACCGGCCAGGTCGCCACGGCGCAGTTGTTCGAGGGTGTGCATGAAGGGGTGCAGCAGCCGGCAGAAACGGGCCCGCATTATCGGCGGCGGCTGGGCCTGGCGGCCGAGATAATCCCATGCAGGCCCTTTGGCCACGCCATCCCTTCTTCATGACCGAAACCGACCTGCCCTTCAGTCCCGCCGCCGAACGCAACCAGCAGCCCATCCTGGACGCGCTGCGCCAGGTGTTGCCTGAGCGGGGCAGCGCGCTCGAAGTGGCTTCGGGAACCGGCCAGCACGCGGTTTTTCTGGCGACCGGCCTGCCCCACTGGCGCTGGCAACCCACCGACCAGGACCCCGCCATGCTGCCGGTCATCGCAGCACGCCGCGCAGCCTGCGGCCTGCCCAACCTGCGGGCACCGCTGCGGCTGGATGTACGCGCCGACGTCTGGCCCGTCGAAGGGCCTGCGTTCGCGGAACCGTTCGACGCCGTGTTCTGCGCCAACATGCTGCACATTGCACCGTGGGAAGCCTGCGGCGCGCTCATGCGGGGCGCCGCGCGGCACCTGACCCCCGCTGGCATCCTGATCACTTACGGTCCGTACTTCGAGGAAGGCGTCGCGCCTTCGGAAGGCAACCGGCGGTTCGACGCCAGCCTGCGCGACACCAACCCTGCCTGGGGCCTGCGCAGGCTGCAGGCCGTGGAAAACCAGGCCGCGCTGGCCGGACTGGCCCTGCATAGCCGCGTACCCATGCCGGCCAACAATCTGCTGCTGGTGTGGGCCCGCACGGCCTGACCAGACGTCCCAGGGGAACCATCGCGGCAGGCGGCGGTCCAGCACCTCTTCGCTGCATTGAATGCCCATGATCAAGACCCTGAAAGACCTGTTCGACAACCTGCAGCTCGCGCTGAACCCGGCGTCCTCTATGGCACCGGCCGACGAGACCCACACCCTGCAACTGGCCACTGCCGTGCTTCTGGTGGAGGTGGTGCGCGCCGAAGCCGGCATGAACGACGCCGAGCGCGACGCGGTCATCCTCGCGCTGCGGCGCAAGTTCACGCTCACCGACGACGAGATGGAGCGCCTGCTGGAACTGGCCCACGAAACCTCGCGCAATGCCTACGATTTCCAGCGTTTCACGCGCAGCCTGAACGAGCGTTTCACCCAGCCGCAGAAAATTGCGGTGGTGGAAGCCATGTGGGAAGTGGCCTACGCCGACGACAGCCTCGACGCGCACGAACAGCACGTGATCAGCAAAGTGGCCGGTCTGCTGCACGTGACCCATGGCGAATACATCGCCGCCAAGCTGCACGCGCAGGCCAGCCAGGACAAGGGAAGCGGCAACAAAGGCCACTGAGCGCAAGGCCCAACAAACATCTCGGTACATTTTTTTCGCGATCGGCGCGGGCCCTTGACGAACCCGATACACGCCACCCGCAGCATGGAGGCTCACCAACCCCAAGGAGTGACCCCATGAAATCCCGACACCTTGTTGCCATCGTCCTGGCCACTGCCACCTTCGGCATGGGCAGCACCGCCTTTGCGGACGGCCCCATGCAGCGGGTGATCCGCGCCCAGACCGATGCTGTCCAGCACGCGGACGACCGCAGGGACCATCACCGAGACCACCGTGCAGAGCGCCGCGACGATCGACGCGACTGGCGGGCCGAACGGCGCCAGGACCGACGCGATTGGCACGCCGAGCGGCGGGAGGATCGACGCGACTGGCGCGACGACCGCAGGCACGAGCGCTACCAGCCGCACCCTCCGCACTACCGCCCCGCACGCACGGTGCACCACCACCACTACCATGCGCGTGGCCCGGAGTTCAAACGCGGCCGCTACATTCCGCGCGAGTACCGCCACCGCCAGTACGTGGTGGTGAATCACCACCACCACCGCCTGGCAGCGCCCCCGCGCGGCCACCACTGGGTGCAGGTGGGCGGTGACTATGTGCTGATTGCGGTGGCCACCGGCCTGATCGCGAACGTGATCCTGAGCCACTGACCGGCTTAGCGACAGCGCAACCACGATGGTGCGGTGGCACCCGGCGGCCGACCTGTTCCCGGGCTGGAACGGGTCGGGCCGGGAAAGCGTCGCCCCGGGCGGAAGGCGGCATCCAAGCTCGCTTATCATCCGCCGACCGGCACCTTCCACGTGTCCACCAGGAGGCCCCATGGGCAAGGAACAGCGCAACGAAAAAATGGCCAAAAAACCCAAAAAGGACACCTCGGCCCCCAAAGGCCCGGTGAGTTCCGACCGCCCGACGCCGCCCATGACAGCGGTGATTCCGCGCGGCAAGGACAAGAACAAGTGAGGCCCCAGGCATGAAGGCCGTGTGGAATGGCGCCGTTGTTGCAGAAAGCAACGACACCGTGCTGGTCGAGGGCAACCACTACTTTCCGGAGAGCGCGCTCAACCGCGCCTACGTGACCTTCAGCAACCACCGCACGAGCTGTCCCTGGAAAGGCCAGGCCAGCTACTACTCGCTGCTGGTCAACGGCGAACTCAACGCCGACGCGGCTTGGACCTACCCCGACCCGAAGCCCGAGGCCGAACACATCCGCGGCCGCGTCGCGTTCTGGAAGGGCGTGCAGGTCATTGACTGAACGGTCCCTGCCGCCTGCCAGAAACCCCTGTGCTGCAGCGGGGGAGTGCGCAATGGCACGGGAGCGGGCGTAAGCTGGCGGAACCTGCCATTCCCCGGAGTCCGCCATGTCCCATGCACTTTCAGCCGCCAGATTCGCCACTGCCTCTGTGGCCTTGATCGTTCTGGCGGGCTGTGCCCACCAGGCGCACGACCATGCCAGCATGCGTGCCCGTCACCACCCGGGCATGGACGCCCAGCAGTACGCGGCCATGCATGCAAAACACCACGGGGGCATGGCAAACCAGGCCACGCCCACCGAACCGGTCAGACTCTCCGCCAGCGCCCCCGCCCTGAGCTCGGGCTACAAGAAGGTCGCCGCTCCGGCCGATGCGAAGCTGTATTTCGTGAATCTGCGCAACGGACAAACCGTGACCAGCCCGGTGCGGGTGATCTTTGGCCTCAGCGGCATGGGCGTGGCGCCGGCCGGGGTGGAGAAGGAGGGCACGGGCCACCATCACCTGCTGATCGATGTGGCCGAAGTGGATGCCAATGCGCCTTTGCCCGCCAACGAGCAGTTCCGCCATTTCGGGCTGGGCCAGACCGAAACCACCGTGGAACTCAAACCGGGCACGCACACCCTGCAGCTGGTGCTGGGCGACCAGAACCACATTCCGCACCACCCGCCGGTGGTGAGCGAACGCATCACCGTCACGGTGAAGTGAACACGCCCGCCTGGCGGCTCGTCAGGCGGCCCCGCGGCCCAGCTTTTCAAGCGTTTTGAACCAGCGGCTGGTGCCTTTGTCCCCCAGCGATTCGACGCTGCCGATCAGCGTTTCGTTCACCGGCGCAAAACCCACCATGCCCAGGATGTTGCGCTCCAGCGCCTTGACGCTGTGCGCCCGGTAGAACCAGCGGTACACCACCGCCGGCATGCCCATGGTCACCACCACACGGGCCGAGCGCCCGCCCAGGGCCTTGGGGCCGAACGGGCTGGCCCCTTCGGGGCCCACCGCGAAGCCGGGCCGCGCCACCTGCTCCAGAAAGGCCTTCAGCAGGGCCGGCATGTCGCCCATCCAGAGGGGAAAGAAGATCACCACGTGCTGCGCCCAGACCAGGTCACCCTGCGCGCCGCGCAACCCCTCCGGCACCGGCCCGTTCTGCCAGGCGTTCTGCGAGCGCAGCAGCGGAAAGTCCAGTGTCCCCACCACCAGCCGCCGCACCGCATGCCCACCTGCCAGCGCGCCGTCCGCATAGGCGTTGGCCAGCGCGTGGTTCAAGCGCTCGGGTGCGGTATCCGGATGGCCTTCAATGAGCAGGATTCGGTGCGGCAGGGACATGGCAAGCTCCTGTAGACGACGCTGTGCAACGGTCCATGTTGGCAGCCCTGCAGATCGGCGCCTTTGATCCGCATCAACCTGGCCCACGGCTGGCCGGGCAGCCAGGCCGCGTGCAGGCTCAGCGCTTGCGCCGCTTCGGCGGCTGCTCGGCGCGCGCCTGCTTGCGCTCGCTGCGCGCCGCATCCGCCTTCAGGCCTGCGGCCAGCCAGTGGCCAAACTGCTCGGGTGTTTCCAGCGTGACGCGGCCGATGTGCACCGCGCGGAAATCGGCGATCACCAGCTCGGCCACCTTCTGCCAGTTGACCGTGCCACCCGCGGCCAGCGCACCACGCTTGCGCGCAATGGCGGCCATCAGGTCTTCTTCGGGCAGGTCGCTGATGGCCTGCGGCGCCAGGCCGAGCTTGTAGCGCGCTTCCAGCAGCGTGGGGTAGTCGGCCTTGAGCTTGGCGAGCAGCTCCAGCGCCACTTCCTGGTCGTCGTACGCATTGCGGCCCACAGCGCCGCTGGCAGCCAGGTTGAAGCCGCTTTCCGGCACCACGATGCGCGGCCACAGCATGCCGGGCGTGTCGAACAGGTAGAAGTCGTCGGCCAGCGCGATGCGCTGCTCGTTGCGCGTCACACCGGCTTCGTCGCCGGTCTTGGTGGCGCGTTTGCCCGCCAGCGTGTTGATAAGCGTGGACTTGCCCACGTTGGGAATGCCGCAGATCAGCACCCGCATGGGCTTGACCATGCCGCCACGGTTCGGCGCCAGCTCGAAGCAGGCATTGATGATGGCGCGTGCCGGCGCGCTGACGCTGGCGTCCAGGGCGATGGCGCGGGTGGCGGGCTGGGCGTTGTAGTGCGCCAGCCAGAGCGTGGTGCGCGCGGGGTCGGCCATGTCCTGCTTGTTGACGACCTTGAGCGTGGGCTTGTGGCCGGTGAGTTCGGACAGCAGCGGATTGGCACTGGAGCCGGGCAGGCGCGCGTCCAGCATCTCGATCACCACGTCGATGTCCTTCACCCGCTCGGCAATGGCCTTGCGCGTGAGGTGCATGTGTCCGGGGAACCACTGGATGGTCATGGGGAAAACGGTCTTTCTCAACTGCAGGTCGCCGGCATTGTGCCCTGCCCCACGGGACCGCGCCCGGCACGGGCACCTTGGTGTAAGCCCAGGGGCAACGCGGCAGGGGCGCTCCCTACAATGGCGCGACCGGTTCACCCCACACCCCACATCCTCGAGGAGACACATGAGCATCACCGTCAAGATCGACCTGGGTTACGAATTCGATGTGAAGGCCAAGGCGGCCCAGGTGTTCGCCTTGCTCTCCGACGTGCCGAAATCGGTGGCCCATTTCCCGAAAGTCGAAAAGCTCACCGACCTGGGTGGCGGCGTTTACCAATGGGAAATGGAAAAAGTGGGCACGTCGCAGGTGAACATCCAGACCGTGTATGCCAGCAAATACGCCAGCGACAAGGCCAAGGGCACGGTGAAGTGGACCCCCGTGAAAGGGGTGGGCAACGCCCAGGTGGGCGGCCACTGGAAGATCGTGGAGAACCCCAAGAGCACCAGCATCGCCCTTGCCATTCAGGGCGAAGTCGAGGTGCCACTGCCCGGCCTGATGAAGATGGTGGTGGTGCCGGTGGTGCAAGGCGAGTTCGAGAAGCTGGTGGAAAAGTACATCGACAACCTGATCAAGACGTTCGGCGGCGAGGCCTGAGGAAAAGGGATCGAAAGCAAGAAAGTCAGCCGGGTCACAGGGCGCGCTTCCGGAGCGAAGTGCCTCCAGTCAAGGGCACCCGTGGATCTGGCTCCGCCAGTGCACAGGGTGCGTCCCCCCTGCCAGCGGCGCAGCCGCGCCAGAGAGGGGGGAAGCCGCGTCAGCGGCGCAGGGGGGTGCTCCCATTTATCCCCGACAAACTTGGACAAGCTTGTGAATAACCCGGGGCAACCCCTGTACGGCGCTCGCAAGTCCCTGACCGGCAAGGGGAAAGTTCAAACTGCCTGCTGAACAGGCAGTGCCGCCGGTCGGTGGCGTCCGAAGGCGTTCAGGCCTGCAACGCGGCGGCTGGCTGCGCAAGGGGCTGGCCCAGGCGCTCCGCCGATACATATTCCTGCCGGTAGATTTCAAAGGGCATGCTGTCGGCCGCCTCGATCTCGCGCTGCACCTGCATCGAGGTCTCGGCCATGGCCTCGAAGCGGGCCTGCTGGCGCTGGCTCCAGGGCCGGGCCAGCAGCTCGGCCTTGGCGCTGAGGGAGCGGGCACGGGCGAAGGCCACAAACGAATCCCCGTGGTCGCGGTGCATGGCCTCCAGCACCCGGGCAGATGGCAGGGTCTGCGGGGCCTGCAGGGCAGTACGTGCCTGCGCCACCGCCTCGGCATGCAGGCTTCCGCCATGTTCGGTATCCAGCGCGCGGGCAATGCGCTCCAGACTGTCGATGATGTCCAGGCCCCACTGCACCAGTGGAACGCTTCTTCCATCGCGCTGCAGGTGCAGACTGGGCTCACGGCCACGCGCGGCCGTGAGGTGCTGGTTGTGGGCCATTTCCCGGATCTCGGCCGGGGTGTCGGGTGGGCTGTTGCTGAGCAGGCAGTGGAGCAGGAACACGTCGAGGAACCGCATGGTGGGCGCTGCAATGCCGAGCGTCTCGAACGGGTCGAGGTCCATCAGCCGCACCTCGATGTACTCCACGCCGCGCTCGCGCAGCGCATGCAGCGGGCGTTCGCCGGGGAAAATCACGCGCTTGGGGCGGATGGTGCCGTAGAACTCGTTCTCGATCTGCAGCAGCGTGGTGGCGAGCTGGTTGTAATCACCGCCCGGGTTGCGGATGCCCAGCGCCTCGTAGGCCGGCCAGGGGCGGGTGAGCGCGTCGTGCAGCGAGGCGGCGTAACCCTCCAGGCTGTTGTAGCTGACCGCCAGCGAAGCCTGGGCTTCGCTCTGGTAGCCCAGGCGGCCCATTCGCAGGGAGGTTCCGTGGGGCATGTACAGCGTGGTGTCGCTCAGGCGCTGCAGGTCGTGGTCGCGGCCTTCCACGAAGGAAGAGCATACGGCTGGCGAGGCGCCAAACAGGGTCAGCAACAGAAACGCCTGGCGGCGGAAGTTGCGGATCAGGGCGAAATAGTGTTCGCTGGACAGCCCGGGCAAGGACCAGTTGTAATGGATGCCCGAGATGGTCTGCATGCGCCGGCCATAGCGGTGACCCAGGCCCATGCGGTATACGCTCTTGGCGCGGCCGACGTTGGAAGAGCCGTAGCGGCCCAGAGGAATGGTTTCGTCGGTGGGCAGCCCGCAGGGCATGCTGGAGGCCCAGAGCATCTCGTCACGGCCAGGATTGTCGGGATGGTGCAGGCTGCGAACGGTGTACTGGTGGATCTCGGCCAGTTCGCTCAGACAGGATTCCACACTGCCATGCACCCCGGTGATCAGTTCCAGCTGCGACTCGCTGTAGTCGGTGGTGATGTGCGGGTGGGTCAGTGCGCTGCCGAGTGCGGCCGGGTGGGGCGTGAGTGCGAGCCTCCCCTCTGGCTGTGCGCGCAGGCTTTCTTTCTCCAGGCCGCGGCGCATGCCACGCAGGCGTTCGCCCGTAATGGCTTCCAGCCGGTGTTGGGATGTGGTCATACAGCGTCAGTGATCGGATCCGGGGCCGGAAGTTACCACGTGTGGCCAGAACGTGCTGACCACGCCCCACCTTCGCGCACCGCAATGGTGCGCCTACGGATGCATGAACACAAGCGCTGCCGCCGGGGGGTTCAGGCCGGCAGCGCTTCGGCGCCGGAGCGCGCGGGCAACGGGGATAGCACAGCCTGTGCGCGCACCCCTTCCAGCAACCAGCGTTCAATGGTTTCCGGCTCCTGCACGGTGCGCAACGCATCAAAGGCCTCCTGGGCCTGCGGGTAATGCCGGCGCAGGTAATGGAGCCACTGCTTCAGGCGCCCGGCCCGGTGGCGCCGCTCCACGCGCAGGGCGACCAGCTGCCAGAACGCCAGCAACAAAGGCGGCAGCACCGACCAGGGAACACTGCCCTGCCCCTTGATGGCCAGGGCCAGCCCCGGATTTGCAACCATGCCGCGCCCCACCATGAGCGCACTGCAACCCGTGACAGCCAGACAACGCTGCGCGTCCGCCACCGTCCAGATTTCTCCATTGGCCACGATGGGCAGCTGCAGATGGGCCGGCAGCGCCTGACGCACCTGCGCAATGCGGTCCCAGTATGCGGGCGGGCGGTATCCATCGGCCTTCGTGCGCGCGTGGACCACCAACTCGCTGGCGCCGCCTTCGGCAATGGCCAGCGCGCAGTCCTCCGCGCGGCGGTCGTCGTGGTAGCCCAGCCGCATCTTGGCCGACACCGGCACATGCGGCGGCACCGCGCGGCGCACCGCTGCCACGATGCGGCCCACCAGTTCGGGTTCGTCCAGCAGCACCGCACCGCCCCGGCTCTGGTTCACGGTCTTGGCGGGGCAGCCGAAATTGAGATCGATGCCCGCCGGCTGCAACGTGGCCAGACGGGCTGCGTTGTCGGCCAGGCAGGCCGGATCGGAGCCCAGCAGCTGCGGGCGCACCGCCACCCCGCTGCGGGTGCGGCTGCCGTTGCGCAGCTCGGGTACCACGCGCAGAAAGGCGCGTTCGGGCAGCACTGTGTTCGTGATGCGGATGAACTCGCTCACGCAGCGGTCCACCCCGCCGGTGCGGGTGAGCACGTCGCGCAGGGTGGCGTCGAGCAGCCCCTCCATCGGGGCAAGCAGAAGCATCATGGGGCGGAATGCGGGATGGGAAGGGGCGTGGCGCGGCAGACGGGCACGGGCGGCAGGCGTCGAGGATATTCGGTTTGGCGCGGATTGCCTCGGCGCAGGGGCTCCATTACGATCGCAATGTGTCTGCGTTGTTGCGGACAGGAGCCTGGAATGGGTGTGTGGAAGGTCTGGAGCCTGGGAATGCTGGTCTGCATGGCGTGCGCGGGCACGTGGGCGCAGACGCCGGGCGTCCGCCCACCGGCCGATGGGCCCCGGGCAGGCACCTTCAAGCATGTGCAGGGCGAGACCTGGGTAGGCAGCCCGGCCAACCGGCAGCAGCCGGTACCGGGCGACGGCCTGCGGGTGGCCGAGCCGCTGAACACCGGCCCCGATGGCGCGGCCAGCATCCTGCTCAAGGACGGCACCGTGTTGACCGTCGGACCCAACTCCACGGTCGACCTGCGCCGCTTCCAGTTCGACGCCACCACCCAGGAGGGCCATTTCGCGCTGGACCTCATCAAGGGCTCGGTGCGCGTGGTCACCGGCCTGCTGGCCCGCATGAACCCGGATCTGTTCAAGGTACACACCCCGACTTCGGTGGTCGGCGTGCGTGGCACAGACTTCATTGTGGAAGTCCCGGAAACAACATCCGCACCGGCGCCGCAGCCCACCAGCAGTCTGATCAACGGCTTCACCAGCGACCCTTCGGCCCTCGCCTCGCCCGGCCCGTCGGGCTGTGCCGGATGAGGGCAGCGGTGGTGGCGTGGTGCCGGCAAGCGGTCGCCACCCGGTACCAACCGGCCGGACCAGGGCGACGGCCGCAGACCGGGGCGTCCCGGCTGGTGCCTGCTGCCTTGCTGCTGCTGACCGCAGTGCTCGCGGCGTGCGCGCCGCAGACGCGCATCACCCTGCTGCCCCAGGCGCAAGGCCAGCCCAGCGCGGTGGTCGTCAGTACCACCCGCGAAGAGGTGACCCTGAACCAGCCGTTCGCCGTCGCCGAGGTGGGGCGCGACGGGCGGGTAACCAGCAGCAGCACCACGGCCGAAGCCTTGGGTAGCCGCCACCCGGCGTTGTTGAGCCTGATGCCGCCACCGGCCGAAAGCTTCATGATGGCATTCAACACCGGGAGTGCGGAACTGGCGCCTGCGGAGCGCGCCAGGCTGGAAGCGGTGATCGAGCGCGCACGCGCCCGGCCCGGCGGGGAAATCGTGGTGACCGGTCACACGGACCGTCAGGGGTCGGTGGAATTCAACGACCGCCTGGCCCTGGAGCGGGCGCAGGCCATCCGTCTGCTGTTCATCGCACGGGGTTTCCCGCCCGAGCGCATCGATGCGGTGGGGCGCGGGGAGCGCGAACCCCTGGTGCCCACCGACGACGGCATCGCCGAGCCGCGCAACCGGCGCGCCGTGATCGTGGTGCGCTGAGTGCCGTCGGCGTTTGCCACCGCGCCGGAAGGCGGTGCGCCCGCCCTGCAGGTGGTGCATGAAGACGATGCCCTGCTGGTGCTGGACAAACCCGCCGGCCTGCTGGCGGTGCCCGGCCGTGGCCCCGACAAACAGGACTGCCTGAGCGCCCGCGCCCAGACCCGCTGGCCCGATGCGCTGGTGGTCCACCGGCTGGACATGGCCACCTCTGGCCTGGTGGTGATGGCGCGCGGCCTGGAGAGCCAGCGCGCACTCAGCCGCGCCTTCGAGCAGCGGCAGGTGCACAAGCGTTACGTGGCCGTCGTGGCCGGCGACCCACCGGGAGGGTCCACCGAGGCGGACTGGCAGATCATTGAACTGCCGCTGGCGGTGGACTGGCTGAACCGGCCCCGCAGCATCGTGAGCGCCGAACTGGGAAAACCGAGCACCACGCGCTGGCGACGCAGCACCAGACAATCCCTTCCACCGGGCTGGGGCATGGCGACGCGGTTAGAACTGGAGCCCGTGACCGGCCGCACCCACCAGCTGCGGGTGCACCTGCAAGCGATTGGCCACCCGATCCTGGGCGACCCGCTGTATGCCAGCCCGCAGCAGCAGGTCCTGGCACCCCGGTTGTTGCTGCACGCTGCCGAACTGCGCCTGGAGCATCCCGCATCGGGGGAATCCCTGCGTTTCTTCAGCCCCTGTCCTTTCTGAGTGCCTGCGAATGCGGCAACCGAACCACCCACCACCCCCTCACGCTCGAGGTACGCCACATGACCGCAACCCCCCTCACCATCCTCACCGGCGCCTCCCGGGGCATGGGCCTGGCCATGGCCCGGCAGCTGCTGGGCGCTGGCCACCAGTTGCTGTGCATTGCGCGCAGCACCAGCCCGGAACTCGACCTCCTGGCGAATGAAAAGGGCGCGCAACTCACGCAATGGTCCCAGGACCTCGCCCAGACCGGGCCGGCTGCCGAACGCCTGCGGGCGTGGCTGGCTGCGCAGGACACCGCCAGCCTCGCCAGCGCCACGCTCATCAACAACGCCGGGGTGATTCCGCGCATCGGCCCGCTGGAAGACTGCCCGCCCGAACAGCTGACCAATGCCCTGCGCGTGGGCCTGGAAGCGCCGATGCAGTTGACGGCAGCCTTTCTGCACGCAACGAACGCCTGGGTCGCCGCTGGCTGGACCGGGGCCCGCAAGGTGCTCAACATTTCGTCCGGTCTCGGCCGCCACGCCATGGCGGCTCAGGCACCGTATTGCGCCGCCAAGGCGGGCATGGACCACTTTACCCGCTGCAGTGCGCTGGACGAAGCGCAGAAACCCCACGGAGCCCGTCTGGTGTCGCTGGCGCCCGGCGTCATTGACACGGACATGCAGGTGCAGTTGCGCGCGGGAGACGCCACGGCGTTCCCCGACCTGCAGCGTTTTGTGGAACTGAAACGCCAGGGGCAGCTCTCATCGCCCGAGGCTGCCGCAGAGCGCGTGCTGGCGTGGCTGGCCCGACCGGATTTCGGTGAAAAGCCCGTGGCCGACGTGCGCGACTGAGCGTGCCTGACCGTTGCGCCTCACCGTTGCAGCTGCTCCACACCAACCGAGTTCTCCCATGCCCGACCACTCGCTGGCCCGCCGCGAAGTCCTCCGATCCGCCCTTGCCCTCGGCATGGCAGGCACCCTCCCCGCGGCCGTTCTGGCCCAGGGCAGCAACCCCGAAGCCGACTTCTGGTCCCTGCTGCGCCAAGGCGGCTGCCTGCTGTTGATGCGCCACGCCCTCACCGACCCCGGCGTGGGCGATCCGACGAACTTCCGCATCGGCGACTGCAGCACGCAGCGCAACCTCAGCGCCGAGGGCCGCGCGCAGTCGCGCCGCGTGGCCGATGCCATGGCGCGTGAAGGCATCCGCTTCGACGATGTGCGCTCCAGCGCCTGGTGCCGCTGCGTGGACACGGCCGAACTGGCCTTTGGCCGCCACCGGGTGTGGAGCCCCATCAACTCGTTCTTTGGCCGCGGTGGCGTGCGCGACACCCAGACGCGCGAGGCGCTGGAAGCGCTGAAAGACTTCCGTGGCCCGGGGAACATGGCGCTGGTGACGCACCAGGTCAACATCACCGCCTTCACCGGGTCGTTCGTGTCCATGGGTGAGATGCTGGTGTCGCGCCCCGATCCGGCCAACCCGCAGCGCCTGCCAGTGCTGGCGCGGTTCAGCGTCTGAGCGTCTGAGCGTTCCGGGGCACCGGCCAGAGACGCCGACTTGACCCCGGTCAAGCCAGTCGCCTGCACCGCAGGGGTACCATGCATTGCTGGCCTTGCCGCGCCTCCAAGGTGGTGTGCGAGTCCGTCATCCAACCCTCTCTCCAGGAGTCACCCATGAGCCGAGAAGTCGTCGTCGTCAGCGCCACCCGAACCGCCATTGGCACCTTTGGTGGAAGTCTCAAGGACGTAGCCCCCACCGAACTCGGCGCCCTGGTGGTGCGCGAGTCACTGGCCCGCGCCAACGTGGACGGCAAGGACGTGGGCCATGTGGTGTTCGGCCATGTGGTCAACACCGAGCCCAAGGACATGTACCTCTCGCGCGTGGCGGCCATCAACGGAGGCTGCGCCGAGGGCACGCCGGCCTTCAACGTGAACCGCCTGTGCGGCTCGGGCCTGCAGGCCATCGTGTCGGCTTCGCAAAGCATCCTGCTGGGCGATACCGACATTGCCATCGGTGCCGGCGCGGAGAACATGAGTCGGGCACCGTTTGCTTCGCTCAACATGCGCTGGGGCGCACGCATGGGCGACACCAAAATGGTGGACATGATGGTCGGCGCCCTGCACGACCCCTTCCACACCATCCACATGGGCGTCACCGCCGAGAACATCGCCGCCAAGTGGGGCATCACCCGCGAAGACCAGGACAGGCTCGCGGTGGAAAGCCACAACCGCGCCCAGCGCGCCACCACCGAGGGCCGATTCAAGGACCAGATCGTGCCGGTGATGCTCAAGAGCAAGAAGGGCGAAGTGGCCTACGCCACCGACGAACATTTCCGCCCCGACTGCACCGCCGAAGACCTGGCCAAGCTCAAGCCGGTGTTCCTGAAGGAAAACGGCACCGTGACCGCCGGCAACGCGTCGGGCATCAACGACGCCGCCGCGGCCGTGGTGCTGATGGAAGCCGGTGCCGCCAGAGCGCGCGGCCTGGCACCGCTGGCGCGGCTGGTGGCTTACGCGCACGCCGGCGTGGACCCGAAATACATGGGCATCGGCCCGGTGCCAGCCACCAAGCTGGCACTGCAGAAAGCCGGCTTGACGGTGAACGACCTCGACGTGATCGAAGCCAACGAGGCCTTTGCTGCGCAGGCCTGCGCCGTCACCCGCGACCTCGACCTGGACCCGGCCAAGGTCAACCCCAACGGCTCGGGCATTTCGCTCGGCCACCCGATCGGCGCCACCGGCGCGCTCATCACCGTGAAAGCCTTGTACGAGCTGCAGCGGGTGAAAGGGCGTTATGCGCTGGTGACGATGTGCATTGG
>JALORL010000140.1 GCA_025458915.1 Hydrogenophaga sp. | reverse complement strand
TGTACTCGGTGCGGGCGGACTCCACCACCACCGGTGCGCCGCAGGCGTACACCTGGTGGCCCGACAGATCCGGGAAATCCGCCAGAACTGCCTTGTGCACGAAGCCTGTGCGGCCGGTCCAACCGTCTTCGGGCAGGGCATCTGACACCACCGGCACGTAGCGCAGGTGGGGCATTTCCGCCAGCCGGGCCTCGATCCATGTGGCTTGGTACAGGTCGGCCGGTCGCCGCCCGCCCCAGTAGAGCGTGGCGGGCCGGGTGATGTTCTTGAACTGCATGTGCTCGATGATGGCCTTGATGGGCGCAAAGCCGGTACCGGAGGCCAGCAGGATCATGGGCTTGTCACTCTCTTCGCGCAGGTAGAAGCTGCCGAACGGTCCTTCGATGCGAAGGATGTCTTTCTCCTTCATTGCACCGAAGACATGGTCGGTGAACTTGCCGCCGGGCATGTGGCGCACGTGCAGCTCCATGCGCGGCTGTTGCGCCTGGGTGTGCGGCGCGTTGGCCATGGAGTAGCTGCGCCGGTCGCCGTCGCGCAGCAGGAACTCCACGTACTGGCCAGCGCGGTACTGGAAGGCGTCGCTGGCGGGGAGCTGGAGATTGAGCACCACGACGTCGCCCGACACCCGTTCCAGCGTGTTCACACGCACGGGCATCTTCTTGATGGGGAAGGCCCCCACTTCCGTGACCTGGCGCGACTCCAGCACCACGTCGGACTGGGCCACGCCGCAGCAGGTCAGCACGAAGCCGGCGGCTTCCTCGTCGGCGCTCAGGGCCTTGGACTGGTGGGGTCCGTGGACCACCGTCCCACGGACGAGCCGGCATTTGCAGGACCCGCAGGCACCGTCCTTACAACCGTAGGGCAGACCGATGCCTTGCCGGATGCCGGCGGCCAGCATGGCCTCGGCGGGTTCAGCGGTGAAAGTTCGGCCACTGGGTTCGACGGTGATGGTGAATGTCATACTGAAGGCGATGGAAAAGTGTCCGGTGGACCGCTGCCTCGGGGGCAGCTGGCGGCCGGGCATTGTCGCAAATTCGTTCAACACATGAGCTTTCTTGGCGCTTTGCCCGCACGTTTCCGGCGTGAACGGGTGCTGATCATCGGGTGTGGAGACGTGGGTCAGCGCGCGGCCCGCGTTCTGGGAGCGGGGCGGCGCGTGGGCTTGCTGGCTCTGACCTCGTCGCCGCAACGCGCGCCAGCGCTGCGCGCGCAAGGCATCACGCCACTGGTGGGCAACCTCGATGATGCGCGCAGCCTGCGCCGGCTGGCCGGTCTGGCCACGCGGGTGCTGCATCTGGCGCCGCCGCCGACCGGCGAAACGCCGGACTGGCGGCTCGATCCGCGCACCCGAGCATTGGTGCGCGCACTTGCGCAGCGCCTTCCGCCCGCGGCCCTGGTGTACGGGTCCACAACGGGGGTGTACGGCGACCTTCAGGGGCGACTCGTCAATGAGGCGCATCCGGTGCAACCGCTCACCCCGCGCGCCTGGCGCCGGATGGACGCCGAAGCTTCGGTGCACTGGTGGGGTCGCGCCAGTGGGGTGTGCACCACCGTGTTGCGCATTCCCGGCATCTACGCGCCCGACCGGCCGGGCGGCACGCCGCGCGAACGCCTGTTGCGGGGTACCCCGGTGCTGCTGCCAGAGGACGATGTCTACACCAACCACATCCATGCCGACGATCTGGGCCGCGCCTGCGCGCTTGCACTGTGGCGGGGGAGACCGCAGCGCAACATCAACGTGGTGGACGATTCACAGATGAAGATGGGCGACTATTTCGACCTCGCGGCCGATCTCTACGGCCTGCCGCGCCCGCCGCGGGTGGCCCGCGAAGGTGCCCAGGAGCGGCTGCCACTGATGCTGCTCAGCTTCATGAGCGAGTCGCGTCGTCTCAGCAACGAGCGGCTCAAACACGAATTGCGGCTGGTGCTGCGCTACCCCACCGTCGGCGAGGGTTTGAAGACCTGATCCGCCGATGCCGTGCCTGTGACCGATCAGGCCGATGGAGTCATGGTGGTCAGCAGGTAGGTGGTGTAGCCCGCATAGGCCAGCAGCAGCATCGAACCCTCCACCCGGTTGACGCGGCCCTGGCGCCCGCGGAAACCCCAGCACATCACGAACAGCACCAGCGTCAGGGCAAGCATGACGGGAAAGTCCCGGCTCAGCACCGCGCCTGACACCTCCATGGGTGCAATGGCGCCGGCAATGCCCACCACCGCCAGCGAATTGAACAGGTTCGACCCCAGCACGTTGCCCAGGGCGATGTCGTGCTCCCCCTTGCGCGCAGCCGCCACGCAGGACGCCAGCTCGGGCAGCGAGGTGCCGATGGCCAGGACCGTGAGACCGATCACCAGATCGCTGACGCCCAGGCCCTGAGCCACCTGCACTGCGCCCCATACCAGCAACTGCGAGCTGCCAACCAGAAAGCCCAGGCCAAGCACGACCCACATCAGGGAGCGTGGCAGCGGCATGGCATGTGCGGTCATTTCCGTGGCTGTCTCGGTGGCCAGCGCGTCGCCGCCACCGCGCATGCCCTCGAAGATCGACCACCCCATGAGTGCGGCAAACACCCCGAGAAGGATCCAGGCGTCCAGCCGGCTGAGAGTGCCGTCCCATACGAGGAATCCCGCCAGCAGCGTCACCGCGATCAGCAGGGGCAGTTCCTTGCGCAGGATGGCTGACTGCACGAGGATGGGCGCCACCAGCGCAGTCACGCCAAGAATGAGCGCGATGTTCACGATGTTGGAGCCCCAGGCGTTGCCCAGTGCCAGGAGTGGATTCCCCTGGGACGCCGCCAGGGAAGACACGACCATTTCCGGTGCCGAGGTGCCGAAGCCCACAATCACCATGCCCACCAGCAGCGGGGGGACCGAGAAGTGTGTGGCGGTGGACGACGCACCTTCCACAAAGCGGTCAGCACTCCAGACCAGCAGGGCAAGACCGACAAGGATGGCAAGCGAAGGCATCAGCATGGAAGAGTCCAACAGGTTCAGTCCATCGGGGAGCCGATGGGATGCGGAGGGCCGGGAAGGGTTCAACCAAAAACAGGAAAGGCCGCACAGCGGTGGCTGTGCGGCCCTTCACGGATGTGGTGCCGGGGGCCGGAATCGAACCGGCACGGTGTCTCCACCGGCAGATTTTGAATCTGCTGCGTCTACCAATTTCGCCACTCCGGCTGGTGTGTGAATCGGAAATTATGGCACAGTGCTTTCCATGAAATACCCCACCATCGAAGATGCCATCGGCCGTACGCCGCTGGTGGCGCTGCAGCGGATCGGTGCTGCCGACAATCAGGCGCGTGGCAACGTTCTGCTGGGAAAACTCGAGGGCAACAACCCGGCCGGTTCGGTGAAGGATCGTCCTGCCCTGTCCATGATCCAGCGTGCCGAAGAGCGCGGAGACATCCGTCCCGGCGACACCCTGATCGAAGCCACCTCGGGCAATACCGGCATCGCGCTCGCCATGGCAGCGGCCATCAAGGGGTACCGCATGGTGTTGATCATGCCGGAGGACCTGTCCATCGAGCGGGCCCAGACGATGAAGGCGTTTGGCGCCGAGCTGATCCTCACCCCCAAGAGTGGCGGCATGGAGTCCGCGCGCGACCTGGCCGACAGGATGGCCCGCGAGAACAAGGGCGTGGTGCTGGACCAATTTGCCAACGCCGACAACCCCCGCGTGCACTTTGAGACCACCGGGCCGGAACTGTGGGAGCAGACCCAGGGCCGCATCACGCATTTCGTGAGCGCCATGGGTACCACGGGAACGATCACCGGTGTGTCCCGTTTCCTGAAGGAAAAGAATCCGGCCATCCGCATCGTGGGTGCGCAGCCCAGCGAGGGTTCGCGCATTCCGGGCATCCGCAAGTGGCCGCAGGAATATCTGCCGAAGATTTACGACCCCTCCCGGGTCGATGAGCTGGTGTATGTCAGCCAGACCGACGCCGAGGACATGTGCCGCCGCCTGGCCCGGGAAGAGGGCATTTTTGCCGGCATCTCGGCTGCCGGGGCCTGCTGGGTGGCGTTGCAGGTGGCCCGTCAGGTGCAGGACGCCACGATCGCCTTCATCGTGTGCGACCGCGGCGACCGCTATCTGTCCACCGGTGTGTTTCCTGCATGAGCCCACCGTACCGGTACTGTCCCGACTGCGCAGCACCGCTGGCGTTGCTGGGGCGGGAGGAGGACGGTGGGTTCAAGCAGCGGCTGCGTTGCGGTGCCTGCGGCTTCACCCACTGGAACAATCCCACCCCTGTGCTGGCTGCCATCGTTGAACGGGATGGTCATGTGCTGCTGGCACGCAATGCGGCCTGGACCGCGCGGATGTACGGGCTGATCACGGGCTTCATGGAGGCCGGCGAAACACCGGAAGAGGGAATTCGGCGTGAGATTGCCGAAGAAACCAGCCTGGAGGTGAGCGCGCTCTCGCTGGTGGGGGTGCATGACTTCCAGCGCATGAACCAGGTCATCATCACATACCACGCGGTGGCACATGGCGAGGTCCGGCTGTCCCCCGAACTCGTCGACTACAAGCTGCTACCGCCTGGCCAGGTGCGCTGCTGGCCGGCGGGCACCGGGCTGGCGCTGGCCGACTGGCTGCGTTCGCGCGGCCATGTTCCGGTGTTCATGGAGTCGTTTGCGTCCGGCGCGTGAGGTCCGGTAGCACCGCGGAGCGCGCTGCGCAACGGACTGTGGAAAAGGCCGCACGCCAGTGCCGATGCTGTGTCGCAAGCACGGGTGGAGTGCGCAGGCCACCCGTAAAATCGCGGCTTTCGAGGAAATCCCATGCAAGCCCACAAAGAACTCGACGCCCGCGGCCTGAACTGCCCCCTGCCGATCCTGAAGGCCAAGAAGGCATTGGCCGACATGACCAGCGGTCAGGTGCTGCGGGTGATCTCGACCGACGCAGGATCGGTGCGCGACTTCCAGGCGTTTGCCAAACAGACCGGCAACGAGCTTGTCGAGCAACAGACGGTGGGCGGCGACCACATCACGGTGCTCAAACGCCGCTGAACGCCCGCCAGGGCCGTTGCATTTCCCGCCGTCCAGAGCCGACACCATGGAAGTGCTGCTGGTAGACCCGCTGGTGCCGGAGGCGATGGCCTGGCTGCAGGAGCGGCACGACGTCAGCTACCGCCCGGACCTGGCCGACGAACCCGTCGAACTTCGCAAACACACCTACAAGACCCGTGCGGTGGTGCTGCCGCCCCAGGTCGTGGTGTCGCGGGAGTTCCTGGACTTTTCCCCGAAGCTCCAGGTGGTGGCCCGCATGCAGGTGTCAAACGACAATACCGACATGGACGCCTGTGCGCGTCGCCAGGTGCGGGTGGTGCAGGCGCGCAGCGCCACGGTGCGCTCCAACGCCGAGTACCTGCTCTATGGGCTGCTCATGCTGTACCGCCGGGGCATGGTGAGCGCTTTGCTGGGGCGCCATCTGTCGCAGGTGCCGATGGGGCGGGAACTGGCCGGCAGCACCGTGGGCTTGCTGGGTCTGGCGCCTGTGGCCCACACCCTGGGACCCATGCTGCGCAATCTCGGAGTCCGCCTGCTCGGCTACGACCCGGCCATTCACCATGCGGCGCCGATCTGGGGACACCTCGGGGTACAGCCCGTGCCCCTGAACGAACTGCTGGCGCGCTCCGATGCAGTCTCCCTGCAGGTGGTGTACGCCTCGCGCTTCCGGGGCTGGATCAACGAATACATGTTGCGCCACTGCAAGCCGGGGCAGCTCTGGGTGGGCGTGAGCCGCTCGGCCCTGTTCGATCCTGCAGCGCTGGCGCAGGCGCTCTCGGATGGTCGCATCGACGCCTGTCTGCTCGACGGCGCCAGCCCGCAGTTCGCGGCCGAAGGTTCGCCGCTGCACGGCATCCCGAACCTGCACCTGACGCCCCGCCTCGGGCCGCACACCCGTGAAGCAAAACTGCGGGCCAGCTGGTATGTGGCCCACCGCATTCACGAAACGCTGACGCCGTCAGCGCTGAGCCGTGACCTGGTGCAGAGCGACTTCTCGGCCCTGGACAGCCTGAATTTCCCCGAGCAGGACGACCCACCGTCTTCCATCACGCCGCAGGAGTGGGAGGCGCTGGTCCGGCCCAAGCGCTAGGCCCGGCTGGGTGGCCGGGGGCTGCGCAGCGCGCCGGCGATCAGCCCAGCTGCGACAACTGCTGCCGCACCTTCTCCAGGGTGGCACTGAAGTCCGCCACGCGCTTCTTCTCCTGCTCGATGACCGCCGGAGGTGCCTTGGCCACAAAGGCTTCGTTGGACAGCTTGCCGCTGGCCTTGCCAATCTCGCCCTCCAGACGGGCTGCCTCCTTGTTCAAGCGGGCTTTCTCCGCCGCCACATCGATTTCCATGAACAGGCACAGGCGCGCTTCGCCCACCACGGCCACGGGGGCCGCCTGGGCGGCGGCTGCCCAGCTGGCCACGTCGTCGAACACCCTGACTTCGCTCAGCTTGGCCAGGGCCTGCAGCACCGGGCCAGCGGCGCGCAGGAAGTCCGCGTCGCCCACGGCATACAGCGGCAGGCGCGTGGCGGGTGAGACGTTCATTTCGCCGCGCAG
>JALORL010000139.1 GCA_025458915.1 Hydrogenophaga sp. | reverse complement strand
GGGACTGGCTGCGGTTCTGGTGCGCGTGGGCTCGGGGTCTCGGTCAACAACGGCGTGCTGTCCGCACACCCGATCGCGGTGCTTCTGGTGCGCCGCTGGTGGGGGTGTTCCCAGCGGATGCGACGCTGCGGTGCGCCATGCACCAAAAGCGGTGGTGCGGGTGTTGTCGGTGGAGCTCCCGCGAAGCTTGCAGTACCTGACGACCAGGCGGCGCCCCCGCGAAAGCTGCCCTGAGCGCGCTACGATGCGAAAGCTGCCCTGAGCGCGCTACGATTGCCCGGCTTCCCCCATCCCGCCTGCGCACTGCGTGTGTTCGTCACCGAACAGATCGCCAGCGGTCCCGTGACGACAATGCACCGGGCGTGCAGCCTTTCTGCGCGGGTGATCCTGTGCTCACTTGACGCCTTCATGTCTGCCTGCCCGACCGTTCATGTTTGACAACATCCGCGCCGACTTCCACGCCCGCCGATGGGGGGCGCAGGGCTTCTGGGCCATGGTGGTCTACCGCTTCGGCCGGTGGCGCTACGGCGTGCGCCCGGTGTGGCTGCGCAAGGTGTTTTCCTGTGTGTACAAGCTGCTCTTCAAATGCATCCAGATCCTCACGGGGATCGAACTGCCCTGCGAAGCCACGGTGGGAAAGGGTTTCGTGATCGATCACCACGGCGGCATCATCGTCAGCGGCTTTGCACGCTTTGGAGACCACTGTCGCATCCGGACCGGGGTGGTGGTGGGCCTGGCGCGGGTGCAGGACCCGTGTGCCCCGATCATTGGCAACCATGTGGACATCGGGGCCGGTGCCAAGCTGCTCGGGCGCATCACCATCGGCGACCATGTCTGCATCGGTGCCAACGCGGTGGTCACGCGCGATGTGCCGGACCATTGCACTGCGGTGGGCGTACCTGCCACGGTTCGTCCGCGCTCGTCGCCCATGGATGCATCCCAGTAGAATCGCGCGCCTTGCCGTGCTGCCGTGGCACGGACCTTCGCCCCACCGGGCCCGCCACCGTCACTGATCCATGCGCTACTCCGTCTCGCACCACAAGCTCAACCTCATCCTGTCGGCCCAGGGCCTCAAGCCCGGCGACGCGGGCGGCATCGATCGCTTGTTTGGTGGGCGGGACGGTTATTACTGGTTTGGCACGCTGCGTGACCTGTGCCCGCCAGGCAAGACCCTCAGCTGGGAGAACCAGTATGAAATGGTCAACACCATCCAGGCACACGAAAACGCCACCGCCGCCGAAGACGAGATGAAACCCCAAGTGCCCAGCGCTGCGAACATCGCTGCCCTGTCGAAGCTGCTGGCCGACCCCTTGTGAGTCCTTGGCTGGTCGGGGGCGTGCCAGGCCTACCGGCGCGCCGCGGCCAAGCCTTGCATGCAGTTCCTCAGGCCGTCATTTCCCGGCGTTCGCGGCCTGCCGCTGACACGGACTGACGCGCCTGCGCAATGGGCTCCACCTTGCGCTGCTTCTCGTACAGGAAGGTCAGGATCTCCTGCCGGCAGTGGTTGTAGGCGGGGTTCTCCGCCAGCGCGATGCGGTTGCGCGGCCGCGGCAAGGGAATGTCCAGGATCTGGCCGATGGTGGCCGAGGGGCCGTTCGTCATCATCACCACCCGGTCGGAGAGCAGCACCGCCTCATCCACGTCGTGCGTGATCATCATCACCGTGTTGCCGAGCTCCCCCTGGATGCGGATCACCTCGTCCTGCAGGTGGGCACGGGTCAGCGCATCGAGTGCGCCAAAAGGTTCGTCCAGCAACAGCACCTTGGGCTCCATGGCCAGCGCCCGCGCAATGCCCACCCGCTGCTTCATGCCCCCCGAAATTTCCGACGGCAGACGGTGCAGGGCGTGCGACATGTTGACCATGTTCAGGTTGTGCAGGATCCAGTCCTTCCGCTCGGCCGCAGTCTTGCTGTTTGCAAAAATTTTGGCCACGGCGATCTCCACGTTCTGGTACACGGTGAGCCACGGCAGCAGCGAGTGGTTCTGGAACACCACGGCGCGGTCGGGCCCGGGGGCATCCACTTCACGGCCGTCCACGATCACACCGCCCGATGTGGCCTTGAGCAAGCCTGCCACGATATTGAGCACGGTGGACTTGCCGCAGCCCGAGTGCCCGATGAGGGAGATGAATTCCCCGCGCTGCACGTCGAGGTCGATGCCCTTGAGCACCTGATTGGCCGCGGTGCCCTTGCGCTGGAAGCTCATGTCGACGCGGGAAATGCTGAGGTAGGCGTTGCTCATGGTTTTCTCCTGTGGAATGGGGATGTGAGAGTCAGCTGGCGGTGGTGCCGCGGGTGACGGCGCGGCCGAGCCAGGCCACGATGCGGTCGAGCAGAAAACCGATCAGTCCGACATAAACGAGCGCCAGGATGATGTCGCTGATGCGCGAGGAATTCCAGGCGTCCCAGATGAAGAAGCCGATGCCCACACCGCCAATCAGCATCTCTGCCGCAATGATGGCCAGCCACGACAGGCCGACCCCGATGCGCAACCCCGAGAAGATGAACGGGGCGGCGGCCGGCAGCATGATCTTCACGAAGTACTCGATGCCGTTGAGCCGGATCACGCGGGCGACGTTGCGGTAGTCCTCCGGAATGTTGCGGATGCCGATGGAGGTGTTGATGATGATCGGCCAGATCGAGGTGATGAAGATCACGAAGATCGCCGACGGGTTGCCGTCCTGGAAGCCGGCCAGCGAGATCGGCAGCCAGGCCAGCGGCGGCACCGTGCGCAGCACCTGGAACAGGGGGTCCAGGCCGCGCAGCGCCCAGGTGGACTGGCCCACGAGAACGCCCAGGCTCACGCCGGCCAGCACCGCCAGCGAGTAGCCGTAGGCCACCCGCTCCAGGCTGGCGAGCAGTTGCCAGGCCACACCGACATCGTTGCCTCCGTTGTCGTAGAACGGGTTGATGATCAGCTCCCAGGTGTCCTCGATCACCCGGGAGGGCGGTGGCAGGGCAGCCCCCGGCCGTGAACACAGCAGCTCCCAGACCACCAGCAGCAGGCCGATGATGACCAGCGGTGGCAGCACATGCGTCACAAAGCCCTGTGCGGTGGTCTTCATCCACGCGGGCAGGACAGAAGCGGGCGCAGGCTGGGCCAGCCGGATCGGTTCAATGGTGTCAGTCGGTGTCATGGTGGGGGCTCCTGCGGTTCACGAACGGCGGTTTACGGATGGCGGTGCATGGGCGCGGTTCAGGCCGCCTTGAGCGTCTTGATGGCCAGGCTGTCCAGGTACTTCATGGGGTTCGCCGGATCGAACACCTTGCCGTCGAAGAAGGTTTCGGTGCCGCGCGAAGCGGACGCGGGAATGTCCTTGGCAGCCACGCCCAGTTCCTTGGCGGCTGCGCGCCACAGGTCTTCGCGGTTCACCTTGGCAATCAGCGCCTTGGTGTCGAGCGAGGTGGGCAGGTAGCCCCAGCGCATGTTCTCCACCAGGAACCACAGGTCGTGGCTCTGGAACGGGTAGCTGGCCTGGTCTTTCCAGAAGCGCATCTGGTATTTGCTGTTCATCTCGACCCGGCCGGTGCCGTAATCGAAGTCGCCCTTCACGCGGTCGATGATGTCGGCCACCGGAGCATTGATCCAGCGCCTGCGCGAGCAGATCTCGGCCATCTCGGCGCGGTTCGCCGGGTCTTCGCACCACATCTGCGCTTCCATCACCGCCTTGAGCAGGGCCTTGGTGGCGTTCGGATTCGCCTGCACATAGTCGGCACGCATGGCAAAGGCCTTCTCCGGGTGGTTCATCCAGAGTTCGCTGGTCGTGAGTGCGGTGTAGCCGATGTTCTGGTTGATCAGTTGCCGGTTCCAAGGCTCGCAAACGCAGAAGGTGTCCATGCTGCCCACCTTCATGTTGGCGACCATCTGGGCCGGCGGCACCACGATGGTGGTGATGTCCTTGTTCGGATCGACGCCACCCGCCGCCATCCAGTAGCGGATCCACATGTCGTGGGTGCCGCCGGGGAAGGTCATGGCCGCGTTGACCGCCTTGCCGGTCTTGACGCGCTTGGCCAGCAGGGCCTTGCCGAACTCCTTGGTGCTCAGGCCCACTTTCAGGTCCTTGTACTCATTGCCCACCGAAATGCACTGGCCGCCCAGGTTCAGCCGTGCCAGGATATTGATGGGCACCGGCACGTTGTTGGCTGTGACCGCGCCGGTGGAGATCAGATAGGGCATGGGCGTGAGGATGTGTGCACCGTCGATGCCGCCTTTGCCCGAACCCAGAACGAGGTTGTCGCGTGTGGTGCCCCAGGACGACTGTTTGAGCACTTCCACCTCGGTCATGCCGTGCTTCTTGAAGAAGCCCTTTTCGTCGGCCACGAACAGCGGTGCTGCATCGGTGAGCGCAATGAATCCAAGCTTGGCGGCCTTGGTTTCCAGCGCGGTCGACGCGCGGGCGGGCGAAGCCAGAAGTCCTCCGGCCAGGGCAGCGCCGCCCAGAGCGGACGCTTTCTGGATCAGGGCACGGCGGGTGGGCGACAGGGGGTTGGCAGGTTTGTTCATGATCAACTCCAGTGGACGGAAGTCATAGGACGGGATGGACAGAAAACACAGGCCCAAAACGAAAACGGCGCCCATCGCAAACCGGGCCGATGCCTGGCATGCAATGGACGCCGTTGTCCGTGTCTGGGAAGACTGTCGAAAGCCTCACCGCCATTGGCCAGACTTTCTTGGGCTAGGAATAAGCAGCTACCGTGCCAGCGCTTGCGTAAATCGTTTCAGGAATGGGTAACTTCTTGATTTTCAAGAAAAAATTCTGGAAGGGTGGGGATTGAAGGCCGCGCAGGTCATCGACCGGCATCCCTCAATCTGGTGCGGCTGCGCCGCGGTGGCACAGGTTTTGTGCGCTGCAGCAGGCGGCGTGCTTCAACGCGGAGGTGGCAGCACCTCGGCCATGGCCAGCACCGCTTCCGCCACTTCAATCAGGCGCCGGTTCTGGTTCATCGCCATCTGCCGCATCGTCTTGTGGGCTTCGGCTTCGCTGAGGTGGCGGTGCGCCATGAGCAAGCCCTTGGCCCGCTCGATCACCTTGCGTTCGTTCAGGCTCGCGCGCACGGTGTCCAGTTCGTCGCCGATGGTCTGCAGGCGCTGCGCCTGTTCCTGCACCAGCTCCAGGATGGAGCGTTCCAGGTGCGGCCCGAAGCCCTGCGCCGCCACATTGAGCCCGGCCGATGCGCCGGGAGCGCCGGCAGGCTGCGCCATGAAAAATGCCAGATCCGGTGTTTCGCCAGTGTCGTTCTCGCTCAATGCGCTGTAGGCGGTCAGTTCCGCCTGGGCCGATGCCATCTTGCGCTGGCACACGCACAGCAGCTCTGCTGCCAGGGCTTCTTCCACCGCCTTCATGCCGTCCATGCGGCGGCTGCAGGCATCGAACCACGGCAGGCTCAGATTCGCGTCCAGCGCGCTGCCGCTGCTCGCCGTGCAAAGGATGCGCCGCATCCGCTCCAGGTCGGCCAGGGTGGCCCTGTCCTGTCCCTGGTCCCACAGCGTGGCCACGCCCGCGGGGCTGAACTCCCCGAACACCTGCAGACAACGTTCCTGCGAGTCGATCAGATGCAGCAGCCTCTGCTGCTCGGGCGCGTCGGCCCGCCCCGCCGCAAACAGGGCCGACCCCGTGGCCCGCTCCTGTCCGGCAAACTCCTTGCCCTGCATGAAATTGAACAGCGCCACCAGCAGGCGCGACACTTCAGGGTCGGTGGCACTGTCGGCCGCTTCAAACACCACGGCCAGCAGGCCGCTGACCAGACGTGTGTAGGCCTCTGTGGACTGGCGGACCGACCACGCCAGCCGGTCCACCTGCCCGCGCAGGGCCGGCAAGGCGCCCAGACCGTGCAGCACATAGGCAATACGGCTGAACAGCCGCGCCCCGTTGCCTGCGTGCGCCGCGTTGGTGTCCAGGCAGTCCAGGCAGGTCCGCAGTTCGGCCTCCAGTTGCAGGCATTCCGCCACCTGGGCGTTGCGGGCCTCGGTGAAGTGCGCGCCCTGCGAGCCCAGCACGAGGTTGGACAGGCCGCGCTCGCGCTGCAGTCCGTGGATCAGCCGACCCGTGATGTTCACCAGCGCGCTGGTGCGCCCGAGCTGTTGCAACTCATCGATTTCACAGCGCTTGGCTGCAACCAGGAAGTGAAGGCCCGTTTTCATGAGGGTTCCGCAACGGTGGTGGTGGATGTGACAGGGGCTTTCTGACGAATGTCCGCTGGCAGACGCTTGCTGCCCGTTCCAACCACCGTGCCAGCAACATCCATGCCGTGCGCAGGCAGTGTCCGTGCCCGGCCCCGTAAACTTGTCGCCATGCGAATCCTGGGCATCGAATCTTCCTGTGACGAAACCGGCGTGGCCCTGGTGGACGCCAGCGGCAGCGCCACGCCGCGCCTGCTGGGCCACGCCCTGCACAGCCAGATCGAGATGCACCAGGCCTATGGCGGCGTGGTGCCCGAGCTGGCCAGCCGCGACCACATCCGCCGCGTGCTGCCGCTGACCCGTGCGGTGCTGGAACAGGCCGGCCTGTCGCTGGCGGAGGTGGATGCCGTGGCCTACACGCGCGGTCCCGGCCTGGCCGGCGCGCTGCTGGTGGGCTCGGGCGTGGCCTGTGCGCTGGGCTTTGCCCTGGGCAAACCGGTGCTCGGCGTGCACCACCTGGAAGGACACCTGCTGTCCCCGTTCCTGAGTGCCGACCCACCCGAATTTCCGTTCGTCGCCCTGCTGGTGTCCGGTGGCCACACGCAGCTCATGCAGGTCGACGGGGTGGGGCGCTACGCGCTGCTCGGCGAGACCATCGACGACGCCGCGGGCGAAGCCTTCGACAAATCCGCCAAGCTGCTCGGTCTGGGCTATCCCGGTGGCCCGGCCCTGGCCCGGCTGGCCGAGCAGGGCAGCGCCGAGGCCTTCAAATCCTCAAGACTGCCGTGCTCACCCAGGTCAAGCGCCTGGCCCACGCCAGTCCGGACGGGCCTGCCACCACCCACCTGGCCGATCCGCTTACCCCGCAGCAGCGCGCCGACGTGGCAGCCAGCGCACAGGCTGCCATCGTGGACGTGCTGGTGAAAAAATCGCTCGCAGCCCTGGACGCCACTGGCCTGAAGCGCCTGGTGGTGGCGGGTGGCGTGGGTGCCAACACACGGCTGCGGGAACAGCTCGATGCGGCTTGCCTGCGCCGCAGCGTGCGCGTGCACTACCCCGAGCTGCACCTGTGCACCGACAACGGCGCCATGATCGCGCTCGCTGCCGGC
>JALORL010000138.1 GCA_025458915.1 Hydrogenophaga sp. | reverse complement strand
CGCATGCGCTTCACGCGCTGGCGATAGGCGCCCACGTTGTCGCCGTTGATGCGCGTGCGTTTGGTGCCCCGCACCTCGTCCACCTTGTGGTCGGTGCCGGTCACCGGCTGGGCCTTCACCGCGGTTTCGCGCTCGAAGGCGTGCGACTTGTCGGTGTTGCGGTAGTAGCGGTACAGCGCCCAGTACAGCCCGATGGCACCGGCCGGACCCAGGAGCAGCAGCAACAGCAGATCGCCTTCTTCGTTCATGATTCTTCGTTCACGACGCGTTTGCAATGATCCAGAGGGCGATGCCCTCGAGAATGGTGCCGACCGTGAGCGCTGCCGCCACCAGCTTCCACTGCTGCACCGGCACGCTGCCCATGGTTTCGCCAGTGCGGCCATTGACCGCGATGTAGTGCAGCAGGCCGCCGTTGGGGCCGGGCTGGTGGTAGGAGTACAGCCACACCGGCAGGTACATCGACACCCAGCGTGTGCCGTGCACGTCGATCTTTTCCTGCTCCCAGCGCACCCCCCGGTTGTAGCGCCCCACCGACGGCTGCACCTGCGCACGCGCAATCGACAGCAACTGGTCCTCCAGGTGCGGCTGCAGGTGTGCCACGTCCATGTTGCGTTTCTCGGAACTCACCCCCACCAGGTAGGACGCATTCCACTTCACCGCATTCTTGGTGTCGAACGGCAGGATGGTGTTAATGATGTTGTTGGTGTTGCTGCGCACATCGAGGTTGCGCCGGCCGGACGATGACTCCAGCGGCAGGTCGTCCACCGTGAAGTCCACGTGCCGCTGCACGGCGTACACGTCGGCATCAAAGTAGGTTTCCTTGTCCTTGCCGCTGCCGCGCGTGTAGCGTGCGGTTTCCACCTCGCCCTGCCCGGCCACATCGGCGCCGGCCCGCGCATCCACGATCATGTAGGGCAGGTAGACGCAATTGACGTTCTCGGGCGTGAACTGTTCCTTGAAGGCCTTGAGCGCGAACAGCCGGCGCTTGTCCACGAACTGGCGGATGCGCGCCACCGCGTCGTCCTTTTTGATGCGGAACGGCAGGATGGCATCGGGCACGGCGCCATTGGCTATCTGCTCGTTCACGCCAAACACGTGGCGGCACCAGTGGCAGCGCGCGGTCATGCTGGTTTCGGTATTCACCGTGACTTCGGCACCGCAGCCGGCGCACTTGAAGCTCCTGAGGTGCTCGGCGTCGGCGGCGATGTCCTTGGCGCCACTGGCCACCACCGTGCCGCGCAGCGCGTCGATGCCTTCGCCCAGGCCGAACTGTTCCTCCACCCGCTCGCCATGCCACTCGTGGCGGCAGTACAGACACACCAGCAGGTCGCTGCCCGCCCGGTGGCGGATGTCGGTGGCACCGCACTTGGGACACCGGTTCAGCCCGTCCTTGAGTTCTTCGGCCGAAGTGTCGATGGCCACCGGATCGGGCGCGAGGACTTCCTCGCGGATGGGCATGGGCAGGGTGTCCGGGTCGAGCGGGAAGCTGCCTGGCTCCGGCGGCACGTCCCGCGGCGAGCCGGGGCCGCGCAGCGGGCGAGGGTGCGAAGGATCGCGCGGGTCGCTCAAGCGGTGGCTCTCCGTCTGCGCATGGGCAACTTACAGGCCCAGCGCCTTGGCCTTGACGGCGTCGTAATCCGCCTGCGTGATCAGGCCCAGGTCCAGCATTTCCTTGGCCTTCTTGAGCTTGGCAATCGGGTCGTCGGCTGCGGGCGCAGCAGGTGCAGCAGGTGCAGCAGGTGCAACCGGTTGCTGCAGGCTGCCGATGCCCCCGAGCATGCCGGTGGCCATGCCCAGGCCCATCACGCCGGCCGAACCGCCGGTTTCACCCGCCGACTCGATGCCCGACGCCACACTGGCCTGCAGGTTGGAGTTGCCGCGTGCACCGGCCAGCGCATCGGCCCGCTGCACCTTGGTCAGCAACTCGCGCGTGTTGGCGTCGTATTCGATGGAGACGATCGCGGTCTTGACGATGACCAGGCCGCGGTCCGACTTCCACTGGTAGGCGCTGTCCACCGCTTCGGACAGGCTCTTGGCAAAGCCCACCGAATCCTGCTGCAGCCGACTGATGCGGTTGCCCTTGCCGGGATCGTTCGTGTAGAGGCTGAACGCCGGCGCCAGCGAACCCACCACCTCGTTGAACAGCTGGTTGGCGGCGGCGTTGTCCATGTCGGTGAAGTCGAACACCTGGCCGGGCTGCAGGTAGGTGGCTGGCACGAAGTTCTTCACGAACAGGATCGGGTCGACGATCTTCAGCGTGTACGAACCGCGTGTGATGGCGCCCACCTGCGTGTTCAGGAAGCCGTCGTCCCAGTAGATTTCAGACTGGGTGCCGAAACGGTTGTTCGGCAGCTCCTTCAGCGACACGAAGAACGCCGCCTGCTGCGAACCCGGCTGGCCGCCGAACTTGAAGCGCTCCCAGCTCTGCCACACCAGCGAATCCACGATGCCGTCGCCAGCGAAGATGGATTTGGAATTCAGGTCGTCGCTGCGCCATTCATAGGCACCCGCTTCGGCCACGAAGGCGGTCACGGCGCCTTCCTGCATCAGCAGCAGCCCGTAGCCTTCGGGCACCACGATCTTCGAACCGTTGGTGATGATGTTCGAAGAACCCTTGGTGTTCGAACCCCTGCCGGCGTTGGTGCCCTGCGGCACGGCCGCAAACAGCGCTGCCGTGGAAGGCAGGCCGCCAGGCACGGTGTAGAAATCCTTCCACTGGTCGGCCAGCGTGCCGCCGATCGAACCCACCACTGCCTGAACAAGACCCATGACATTTCTCCAAGGTGAAGGCCGGGCACCGTGCCCGCCCCAAGCGCCGTGCTCGGCAAACTATACCGCTGCGGACCCGCTGGTGAACAGCCAAATGGTCGCGCGTCACACGCCAGCGGCCGGTGTCAGCGCATCGCTGGCAATCCGTCCGTCCACCAGCTCCACCAGCCGGTCACAGCGCGCCGCCAGCCGCGAATCGTGGGTCACCACCACGAACGAGGTGCCACGCTCGGCGTGCATGCGGCGCAGCAGCACAAACACCTCGTCGGACGACGCGGTGTCGAGGTTGCCCGTGGGCTCGTCGGCCAGCACCAGCGGCGGTGACATGACCAGCGCACGTGCAATCGCCACGCGCTGCTGCATGCCGCCCGACAGTTCGGAGGGCCGCTTCTGCACCGCCTTCGACAGGCCCACCGCGTCCAGCAGCTCGCGGGCGTGGTCCAGTTCCTTCGCATGGACACGGCCCTTGGCCATGAGGAAGGGCATGGTCACGTTCTCCAGCGCAGTGAAGGCCGGCAGCAGGTGGTGGAACTGGAACACGAAACCCAGCAGCAGGCGCCGCCGCAGCGTGAGTTCGGTGTCGTCCAGGTCCTGCACCGCTTCGCCCTGCAGACGGTAGCTGCCGGCACTCATGCGCTCCAGCAGGCCCAGGATGTTGAGCAGTGTGCTCTTGCCCGACCCCGAGGGTCCCATGAGCGCAATGAACTCGCCCGCGTTCACCTGCAGCGACAGGCCGTGCAGCACCTCTGTTTCGTTGGGCTGGCCGGCGTTGTAGGTCTTGCGCAGGCCATCGATGTCGATCAGGGGCGGGGCGTCGGGGTTGCGCATGGAACGACACCCGGTGTCAGATGCGGATGGCCTGCGCCGGGTCCAGCGCGGCCGCGCGCCGCGCCGGCGCCATGGCGGCCAGCACGCCGCACACCGTGGCCAGCAAGCCGATGCGCACCGCCAGCCCCGGCTCCAGCGCGATGTTGAACAGCGGCAGGCCGTCCGAGCCGCGCACGAAGGTGGTGAACAGCCAGATCAGCAGCACCGCCAGCGCCAGCCCCAGCACCGAGCCCAGGGAGCCCAGCACCGCACCCTGGAGCAGGAACACGCGCAGCACCTGGCCGCGTGTGGCGCCCATCGCCCGCAGGATGCCGATCTCTCGCCCCTTCTGCACCACCGACACCACCAGGACGCTGGCAATGCCCAGCACCACCACGACCAGCACCACCCCCCGGATCAGGCTGGTGCTGACCGACTGCGCGTTCAGCGCCGACACCAGCTGCGCGTTGCTTTCCTGCCAGCTCTCCACCTGGTAGGGAAGCCGCTGGCGCAGGCTTTCGGTGAGCGCCTGCGCAGCCCACACGTCGGTCAGCGTGAGGTCGATGGTGGTCGCACCGCCCGGCAGGCCCAGCAGGCTTTGCGCCGTGCGCAGCGGCACCAGCACGGTGCGGCGGTTGAGTTCGCGCACGCCCAGGTCCACCAGGGCGGTCACGCGCACCGGCTCGCTCACCAGCGCGGTCTGCACCGTGAGCCGGTCGCCCACGCGCACGCCGAGGTCGGCGGCCAGTTCGCGGCCCACGATGGCTTCACCGGGCGCCAGCCGCGCGGTGCCACTGACCACCTTGCCGCGCAGCCCCACGATGCGGTCGTACCGGTCCAGGTCCACGCCCAGCAGTGAAATCGACTGCGTGGCCTCGCCGCGCAGCGCCAGCCCCGCGCCCGCCACCATCGGCGATACGGCGGCCACGCCCGGCATGGCTTCCAGCTGGGGCAGCAGCAGTTGCCAGTTGGCCACCGAACGGAGGCGCTGGGCGCGCGGCTGGGTTTCGGTCAGGGCGGTGGTGCCCGGTTGTTGCGGAGCGGCCGGCATCACGGCATCGTCGGGGGCGCTCAGCGTGATGTGCGACTGCGCGCCCAGCGTCTTGTTCAGGGTGTTGGTCTGCAGGCCGCTGATGAGCGCCGAGATGTACGCGATCACCGCCACGCCGGCCGCCACGCCCACCATGATCAGCACCGTCTGCATGCGGCCTTCGCGCAGGAAGCGCAGGGCCACACGCCATTCGAAGCCGAGCAGGCTGATCATGCCCGCTCAGCGCCCCATGGCGTTGGTGAGGGCAGAGCCAGCATCCGAACCGGCATTGCCGCCAGCCCGCGCCGCAGCAAGATCCATCGGGCGGGTGCGCACGCGCTGGCCGGCCTGCACCACTCCCCCCACCAGCACTTCGTCGCCAGCGTTCAGGCCATCCAGCACTTCCACCGAAGCGAGGTTGCGCAGGCCCAGGCGCAGGTCGCGCGCTTCGGCCCGGCCGTCCACCTGCACCAGAACCCGGGCTGCACCTTCCGCGTTCTCCGCTGCACCGCCTTCGCGCAAGGCCGCCAGCGCCAGCACCAGCGCGCTGTCGCGGCGGGCGGTTTCCACTTCCACGGAGAGGGTCATGTCCTCGCGCAGGTAGTCGGGTGCGGCCTGTTCCAGCGCAAAACGCACTTCGATGGCACCCCGCTGCGCATCCACCGCAGGCGCAATGGACAACACGCGCGCGGTGAAGCGTTGCGCCGGGAACGCATCCGCCACCACGGCCGCCTGCTGCCCCGGGCGCAACTGGTCCAGGAACCGTTCGTCCACCTGGGCGCTCAGCTGGGTGGGACCAGCGAGTGCCAGCGTCAGCAGCGCCCGCCCAGGCTGCACGATCTGACCGGGCTCCACGTCGCGGGCCAGCACACGCGCGTCGGCCGGTGCACGCAGCGTCGTCTGGGCCAGTCGGGCGCGCGCCGCTGCCGTGGCCGCCTGCGCCACGGCCAGCTGTGCCCGGGCCTGCACCAGCTCGGTACCGGTTTCGGCAACCGCCTGCGCCTGGGCTTGCGCGCCCGCCTGCTGGGCCTGGGCCACCGCCACGGCGCGGCGCGCGTCGTCCAGGCGCGAAGCGCTCAGGAACCCCTGCGCCACAAGCTGCTCGGTGCGCGCCAGTTCAGCCGCCGCGGCACGCAGATTGGCGTCCGTCTGGGCCGCAGTGGCCGCCGCTGCGGTGCGGCCGGTGCTGCGCAACCCGCCCAGCCGCGCCTGGGCCTGCTGTTCGGCCGCCACCGCCTGGGCCAGGCTGGCCGCCAGTTCGTCGGACTCCAGTTCCAGCAGCACATCGCCCACAGCCACGGTTTCGCCCTCGTCCACAGCCACCCGCGCCACGCGCCCGGTAACGGTGCTGCCCGCTTCCACCCGCGACAAGGTAGCCACCCGCGCCGAGAACTGCAACGTGCGCACCAGCGGCGCGGCCTGCACCGTGACGCTGTCCACCACCGGCGGCCGCATGAAGAACCAGGCGGCGTAACCCGCCACCACCAGCAGCACCCAGAAGGCCATGCCCAGCCAGCGGCGCTGGGGTTCGGGTGTTGTGGTGGTCACGGGTCGGTCTCGAACAGACCGCTGTCGGTCTTGGGCGGCACCACGCCCAGGTGGCGGTAGGCCGCCAGCGTGGCAATGCGGCCGCGCGGCGTGCGCTGCAGGAAACCCTGCTGGATCAGATAGGGCTCGATCACGTCTTCAATCGTGTCGCGCTCTTCGCCGATGCTGGCGGCGATGTTGTCCAGCCCCACCGGGCCGCCGTCGAAGCGGTGGATCACGGCTTCCAGCAGCTTGCGGTCACGCGGCGCAGCAGCCGGTTCGCGATGCGGGGCGTGCCGCGCGAGCGGCGCGCGATCTCGAAACCGCCTTCCGGGTCCATGGGCGCGTTCAGCAGGCCCGCGCTGCGCTTGACGATGCGCGCCAGTTCGTCAGCGGTGTAGAACTCCAGCCGCGCCACGATGCCGAAGCGGTCGCGCAGCGGGTTGGTGAGCATGCCGGCGCGCGTGGTGGCACCCACCAGGGTGAAGGGCTGCAGGTCGAGCTTGATGCTGCGCGCCGCCGGCCCTTCGCCGATCATGATGTCGATCTGGTAGTCCTCCAGCGCGGGGTAGAGGATTTCCTCAACGACCGGCGAGAGGCGGTGGATCTCGTCGATGAACAGCAC
>JALORL010000137.1 GCA_025458915.1 Hydrogenophaga sp. | reverse complement strand
GGCCCGGTCCACGCCGATGTCCTCATAGGGCACCGACGACAGCACCAGAAAGCCGTCGGAAGGGATGCGGCCGGCCTGCATGTTGGCGCGGATGATGCCTGCCGCCTTGCGGATCGGATCCGCCAGGTCGGGGCTGTACGGGCCGATGATCAGCGCCAGGTTGGGCAGGTGCAGCCAGTCGAAGCCGCGCCCGACGCAAATCATCCATTCGCGGTGTTCGATGTCGAGTGTTCTCGCGGTCTGGCGGATTCTGGCGATGTGCTTCAGGTTGCCCAGCAGCAGGGGCAGCAGGTCGTGCCGGATCTGGGTCGGCATGTCGGGCAGCAGTTGTTGCAGCCGCTGCGGCAGGCCCGGCACATCGGCCTCGCTCAGGTCGGCCATGTTCATGGTTTCGCCGTGGGCGCCGTGCACCACGAGCGCGTCCTCGTCGGTTTCAAAGCCGCACACCAGCGGGTACACCGTGCCGTGCCCGGAGCCGAACACCTCAGACACCTCGCGCTGGATCTCGAAGGTGTGGGCGCGCGCGTCGGCCGTGCGGAAGTTGAAACCGGCGCAGCCGCGCCGCTCGTCGCCCTTGCTGTAGTGGTAGGTGGTGATGACCAGCGCCTGCCGGCCGCTGCGCACCACTTTCTCGAGCGCCGCCGTCAGCGTCTCTCCCAGGTGCGGCCAGCCCAGCTTGAAGATTCCGCCGAGGTTGCGGAACGGCTGGATGATGCCCTTGGGGGTTTGTGTGGCAACAGGAATGTTGATGCGCCCGTCCATGCATTTCATCACCAGGATCGCGGTGGGGTGGTTGGCCAGGTGGCGCTGGCGGGCCAGCCAGGCTTCCGGGCTGGCGTATTCCTGGGCATGGCGCCGGGCCAGCCCGAGCAGCCAGTCGATGCGATCGTTGATGGGGCTGTGGTGCGGAACCATGAAAGCGCGCGCTTACTGGAAGGTGTGCAGCTTGGTGGCAAAGCCTGCGCGCTCGATCAGGGAGCGCGGTTGCGGGTTCAGGCCCACGATGCCGAGATGGCCGCCGCGTTTTTCCACCTGGCGATGCAACTGCTCCAGCGCATCCAGGCCGGTGGTGTCGAGTGAGATGAGCTGGGTGGCGTCGAGCATGACGTTGACCGGTGTGGCAGCCTGTTCAACCTCGGCAACGATCGGATCGATCTTGGCCACTGCGCCAAAGAACAACGAACCGTACAGGCGGTAGGTGATCTGCTGCCCGTTGCGCGACACCGGTTCGGCGCGGAAGATGTCGCTCTGGCGGCGCACGAACAGCACCACCGCCAGCACCAGGCCCAGCTCCACCGCCACCGTGAGGTCGAACACGATGGTGACCAGAAAGGTGGACACCATCATCAGCCGGTAGTGGTTGCTGAAATTCTTCAGCCGGCCGAACTCGCGCCATTCGCCCATGTTCCAGGCCACGAACAGCAGCACCCCGGCCAGCACCGCCAGCGGAATGTGGGTCGCCAACGGCGCGGCCAGAAGCACCACCAGGGCCAGCGTGCCCGCGTGCACCATGCCGGCCACGGGCGAAACCGCGCCCGAGCGGATGTTGGTGACGGTGCGTGCAATGGTGCCGGTCGCCGGCATGCCACCAAAGAAAGGCACCACCGTGTTGGCAATGCCCTGGGCCATCAGCTCCTGGTTGGGGTCGTGCTTGGGTGCGTCGCCGAGCTGGTCGGCCACACGCGCGCACAGCAGGGATTCGATGGCACCGAGCAATGCGATGGTGAGCGTGGGCGTGACCAGCAGGCGCACCGTTTCCCAGGAAAAGTCCGGCAGGGCAAACGTGGGTGTTCCTTGCGGAATGCCGCCAAAGCGCGAACCGATGGTTTCTACCGGCAGGCTCAGGCCCCAGGCCAGCAGCGACAGGGTCACAAGTGCCACCACAGGGGCCGGAACGCGGGAGGTGGCACGCAGCGCGCTGACGGTTTCGATCTTGTCGAGCTGGCGGCGGAACTGCGAGTCCACCGCCCACAGGCGGGGCCAGATGAACAGGCCGATCACGCACACCACGCCCAGCCCCAGCGCATAGGGGTTGAGGCTGCCGATGTGGCTGGCCAGGGTGCCGATCTGGTTGAAAAAATCGGCCGGCATCTTGGCGATGTCCAGCCCGAGCAGATCGCGTACCTGCGAAAGCGCTATCAGCACGGCGATGCCATTCGTGAACCCGATCACCACGCTCACTGGCACATAACGCACCAGCGTGCCCAGGCGGAACAGGCCCAGCAGGAACAGCAGCACGCCCGCGCTGGCAGTGGCAATGAGCAGGTTGGCCACGCCGTAGCGTTCGACGATGCCGTAGACGATGACGATGAAGGCGCCCGCCGGGCCGCCGATCTGCACCGAGGTACCGCCCAGCGCCGAAATCAGGAAGCCCGCGATGATGGCCGTCCACAGGCCAGCCTCCGGCTTGAGGCCGCTGGCGATCGCAAACGCCATGGCCAGCGGCAGCGCCACGATGCCCACGGTGGCGCCGGCCCCCATGTCGCGTGCCAGCTAGTTCGCCAAGCTGACAGCGCTGCCCGTGCAGTGCAAGGGTTTACACTGATTTTTTCATGTTCAACGCACCCAAGCCCCCTTTGCGCCCCCTGGGCGAGATCCTGCGCCTGCGGCGCTGGTGGGTCGGCATGTGCGCGGCGCTGGTGCTGGCGGCCTGCGATGTGCAGAACATCAGCGAGCTGGAAGAAGGCTTTTCCACAGAAGCCGATGTGCGGGAAAAGATGGGCGAACCCGAAGCGGTATGGGACGGGCCAGACGGCGCCCTCTACGAATACAACCGCCAGCCCGCCGGCCACCGCAACTACATGATCACCATCGGCCCCGACGGGCGGATGGCTTCCTTGCGCCAGGTGCTCACGCCCGAAAACTTTGCGCGGGTGTTGCCCGGCATGGACATGACCGAGGTGCGCAAGATGCTGGGCAAGCCGATGAAAGTGACGACCTACGATGCCAGGGGCGAAACCCACTACGACTGGCGCTATCTGGATGGCCCCAACAGCAGCGATTCGAAGATCTTCACCGCGGTGTTCGACCGCGGGCTGAAGGTGGTGTCCACCGGTTCGGTGATCGATCCCGAACTGGAGCGCAACCGCTGAGGCGGCCGCGCCCTGTTTTTTGAGAGACCGTCTGTTGTGGGGCGCGGTCGGTTTACCGTTCCAGGTCGTCCAGCAACGGCCGCAGCACCAGCAGCAGCAACAGGGCCGCCAGCGGCACCGTGCTCACATAGCCCAGGTGCTTGAAGCCCAGGGCGCCCACCACACCGCCCACAAAAAAACTGGCGATGAGCTGACCGTGTACCCGCAGCCGTTCCCGGTCGGCGCGCACCGGCTGCTGGTCCGGGTGCCGGTTCACGTACAGCAGCTTGCCCAGTTCGATGCCCAGGTCGGTCAGCAGCCCGGTGATGTGGGTGGTGCGGATCACCGCGCGGGAAATCTTGGTGATGACCGCGTTCTGCAGACCCATGATGAAACACAGCAGCACCACGGTGAGCGGCAGGAACACGGCGGTCATCAGTCCGATGGCAGCACCGAACAGCCCGAACACCAGCAGCAGCGCGGCCTCCAGCAGCAGGGGCAGGCCATAGGCACTGCGCAGCTGGCGCCGCAGACCCCAGTTCACCAGCCAGGCGGTGGTCATGGCGCCGATCAGAAAAGCGAGCACGGCACCTGCACCGGCCAGGGCCAGGGCAAAGTGTCCCAGCACCGCGTGGTCGGCCACCGATGAGAGCAGCCCGGTCATGTGCGAGGTGTACTGGCCCACGGCCAGAAACCCGCCCGCGTTGGTGGCGCCTGCCACAAACGCCAGCACGGTGCCGAGTTTCAGGTCGGCCTGCGGCGTGCGCTGCAGGCTGGTGAAACCGCGGATGCCGGCGAACATGCGGTGGTGCTAGCGCACCCGCATGCCGGGCGTGGCACCGGGCCACGGGTTGAGGATGTGGATGCCCGGTTCGGCGTTTTCGTCGGCGTGGCTGGCGGCGAGCACCATGCCCTCGCTCACGCCGAATTTCATCTTGCGCGGTGCCAGGTTGGCCACCATCACGGTGAGCTTGCCCACCAGGTCCTCCGGCTTGTACATGCTGGCAATGCCGCTGAACACGTTGCGCGTGCGGCCCTCGCCCACGTCCAGCGTGAGGCGCAGCAGCTTGGTCGAGCCTTCCACCGCTTCGCAGTTGACGATCTGGGCAATGCGCAGGTCGATCTTGCTGAAGTCGTCGATGGTGATGGTGTCAGCGATCGGTTCGCCGCCGGGGACCACCTTGGGTTCCTCGGGGGCCGGCGGGGGGTCGAACAGGGCATCCAGCTGCTTCACGTCCACGCGCTGCATCAGGTGCTGGTAGGCCCCAATGGTGTGACCAGCGCCCAGCAGGCGCGTGGCGTCGGCAAACGTCAGCGGCTCCACCTTCAGAAACGCCTCCACCTGCGCGGCCAGCGCAGGCAGCACCGGCTTGAGGTAGATGGAGATGAGGCGGAAGGCTTCGATGCAGGTGGTGCACACATCCTGCAGCCGCCCGTCCATGCCTTCCTGCTTGGCCAGCTCCCAGGGCTTGTTCTGGTCCACGTAGGCGTTCACGCGGTCGGCCAGTTGCATGATTTCGCGCAGCGCCTTGCCGTATTCGCGCTCGGCGTACAGCTCGGCCACCTGCGGGCCCACGCTCTGCAGGTGGTCCACACCAGGTCGCTGTTGACCCGCAGCATGAAGTCTTCCGGGTTGAAGTCGATGTCTTCGTTCCTGCCGGTGAGCTTGGCAGCCAGGTAGTAGCGCAGCCATTCCGGGTTCATGCCCAGGCTCAGGTACTTGAGCGGGTCGAGGCCGGTGCCGCGGCTCTTGCTCATCTTCTCGCCGTTATTGATGGTGAGGAAGCCGTGCACGAATACTGCATTGGGCACCTTGCGCGGCACATAGGTGCCGTCCGCCTGATGCTTGCCGCTGAAATGCAGCATGGCTGGCCAGAACAGCGTGTGGAAGGTGATGATGTCCTTGCCGATGAGGGTCGGCCATGAAGGCGTCATAGTCGATGCCCTGTTTGCCGAACCAGTTCTTCAGCGAAGCCAGGTAGCCAATGGGCGCGTCCAGCCACACATAGAAGTACTTGCCCGGCGCGTCGGGGATTTCGATGCCGAAGTAGGGCGCGTCGCGGCTGATGTCCCAGTCGCCCATCTTGGGCTTGCCGTCCGGGCCGGGTTCGATCCATTCGCTGATCTTGTTGAGGACCTCGGGCTGCACGGCGCCGCTCTGGGTCCACTGGTCCAGGAAGGCCAGGCAGCGCGGGTCGGAGAGCTTGAAGAAGAAGTGGTCGGACTGCTTGAGAACCGGTTTGGCACCCGAGAGCGCCGAGTACGGGTTCTTCAACTCCGTGGGCGCGTACACCGCGCCGCATACCTCGCAGTTGTCGCCGTACTGGTCCTTGGCGCCGCATTTCGGGCATTCGCCCTTGATGAACCGGTCGGGCAGGAACATGCTCTTCTCGGGATCGAAGAACTGCTCGATGGTGCGGGTTTCGATCAGGCCGTTGGCCTTGAGCGCGCGGTAGACGTCCTGGGCCAGGTCGTGGTTTTCCGGCGCGTCGGTGCTGTGCCAGTTGTCGAAACCGATGTGGAAGCCGTCCAGGTAGGGCTTGCGGCCGGCGGCGATGTCGGCCACGAATTGCTGGGGCGTCTTGCCGGCCTTTTCGGCGGCGATCATGATCGGCGCCCCGTGCGCGTCGTCGGCGCACACGAAATGCACCTCGTGCCCCTGCATGCGCTGGAACCGCACCCAGATGTCGGCCTGGATGTATTCCATGATGTGGCCGATGTGGAAATGGCCATTGGCGTAGGGCAGGGCAGTGGTGACGAACAGGCGGCGCTGGCGCATGTCAGGCTTTCTTCAAGGAGCTTTCCGGGGGACTTTCGGAGGAGCCCGCCATTCTAGGCCGCGGGGCCTCGGGGTGCCGACCCCCACACGGTTTGCGAAGCCCTCGTCGGGATTGTGTGAATGGGCCGCGTCAGGTCGGGCAGGTAGACTCCCGGCCACACTTTTTCGGCGCTTCGAGCCCGCGCCGCCCCCTTTTCTGCCCCGTACCCACCGGAATTTCCACAGGAGATAGAGACCCATGGCCGTCGAAACACAAGCGCTGTTGAACGCCCTCCAGGCCGTGACCGATCCGAACACCGGCAAGGACTTCGTGTCCACCAAGGCCCTGAAGAACCTGCAGGTGCACGAGGGCGACGTATCGTTCGACGTGGAGCTGGGCTACCCCGCCAAAAGCCAGATGCCGGCGCTGCGCAAGGCGCTGATTGCGGCCGCCAAGAGCGTGGCCGGCGTGGACAACGTGTCGGTCAACCTGAGCATGAAGATCACGGCGCATGCCGTGCAGCGCGGCGTGCAGCTCATGCCCAACGTGAAGAACATCGTGGCCGTGGCCTCCGGCAAAGGCGGCGTGGGCAAGAGCACCACGGCGGTGAACCTGGCGCTGGCCCTGGCTGCCGAGGGCGCCAAGGTCGGCATTCTGGACGCCGACATCTATGGTCCCAGCCAGCCCATGATGCTGGGCGTGGAAGGCCGGCCCGAAAGCGCTGACGGCCAGACCATGGAGCCGCTGGAGAACTACGGTGTGCAGGTGATCTCCATTGGCTTCCTGGTGGACCGCGACGAGGCCATGATCTGGCGTGGTCCGATGGCCACGCAGGCGCTGGAGCAGCTGCTGCGCCAGACCAACTGGAAAGACCTCGATTACCTCATCGTCGACATGCCGCCCGGCACTGGCGACATCCAGCTTACGCTGAGCCAGCGCGTGCCACTCACCGGTGCCGTGATCGTGACCACGCCGCAGGACATTGCGCTGCTGGACGCGCGCAAGGGCATCAAGATGTTCGAAAAGGTGGGTGTGCCCATCCTCGGCATCGTGGAGAACATGGCGGTGCACGTGTGCGAGAAATGCGGGCACGTGGAACACATCTTCGGTGTGGATGGCGGCAAGAACATGGCGGCCGAGTACGGCATGGACTACCTGGGTGCGTTGCCGCTGAACATGAGCATCCGCGTGCAGGCCGACAGCGGCATGCCCACCGTGGTGGCCGACCCCGAAGGCGAGATTGCCGGTCTGTACAAGGGTGTGGCGCGCCAGGTGGCGATCAAGATCGCGGCCAAGTCCAAGGACTTCTCCAGCAAGTTCCCCACCATCAAGGTGTCCAAGGACACTTGAGGTCTGCGCACCATGAAGTCCCTGGAACTGTTCCTTGAGCGCACCATCCTGGCCAGCCGCTGGCTGCTGGTGGTGTTCTACATCGGCCTGGGTGTCGCGCTGGCCGTGTATGCGGTGTCCTTCGTGTCGAAGCTGGCGAAGGTGGCCAGCAACGTGTTCTTGCTCGACGACGCGAACATGATCCTGGCCATGCTGGCGCTAATCGACTCGGCGCTGGTGGCCAGCCTGATCGTGATGGTGATGATCGCCAGCTACGAGAACTTTGTGAGCCGTTTCGACGAAGGCGAAAGCGACATTTCGTGGCTGGGCAAGCTCAACGCCGGCAGCCTCAAGATCAAGGTGGCCTCGTCCATCGTGGCCATTTCGTCGATCCACCTGCTGCAGGTCTTCATGAACGCGCAGCAGTACGACAACGGCAAGCTGATGTGGCTCACCATCATCCACCTGGTGTTCGTGGTGTCGGCGCTGTTGCTGGGCTACCTCGAAAACATGATGAGCAAGGCCAAGTGAGGCAGGCACCCGCCCTTCGGAAGGGGGCGGCGTTCGGCATGCGCATCGGCGTGCAGGTCCCGTGGCGATCTTGGTGGCTGTGGCTGAAAAGGCATTGCCCGCCCATGGGTTCCCACGGTTCCTGTCCCCGGCCTGGCGGCATCACTTCCAGCCCAGTGGCGCTGCCCATCCGGTGAATGCCTTGGGTGGTGGCGGGGCATAGTCGCCGCGCTGGCTGGTGCGCAGGCCCAGGGACACCAGGCTTTCGGCGAATTTCACGGCGGCTGACACGCCATCAATGACGGGCACCCCCAGGCGGTCGCTCAGCGTGGCGCACAGCGGGGCCATGCCGGCGCAGCCCAGCACGATGGCGCCGCTGCGGTCTTGTTCGAGCGCCGTGCGCGCGGCTGCTTCGATGCGGGCCACGGTGGCTTCGCTGCAGCCCTCCAGGTCCAGCACCGGGATGTCGGTGCCATGCACGCCCTTGCAGCGGCGCTCGAAACCGTAACGGTGCAGCAGGTGTTCGGCCGTGACCACGGTCCGGTTCAGTGTGGTGACCACGGAAAAGCCGGTGCTCAGGAACGACGCTGCGTAGAAGGCCGCTTCGGCAATGCCGATCACGGGGGCCGCCGTGGCCTCGCGCGCCGCATCGAGCCCCGGATCGCCAAAGCAGGCGATCACCACGGCATCCACAGCGCGGCTGTTGGCCAGGCGCACCTGTTCGGCCACGCCAGCGGCTGCGAACACCTCATCAAAGTGGCATTCGATGGACAGGGGTCCGAAGCTTGGCTGCACGGCCTCGATCGTGGTGCCCGGGGCTGCCACCGACTGGGCCGCTTGCGCAATCGCCCGGGTCATGGGCATGGAGGTGTTGGGGTTGACGAGGAGGATGTTCATGGTGTCGGCTGTGCCTTTTCAGGCACCGTTTCGGTGTGTTTTTGCATACAAAAATGACCAATGCCTGCTTCATCTTGAGGCGTGCACCAATCGGATGCATGCCGTTGGGGTCTGATGTTCAGCGGGCGTTCCTGGCATTTCTATTGGAAAACAGGGGGCTTTCAAGAATGAAGGAGGTGTGTCTGGGTTCAGGTACGTGACAACTTGGCACAGCGATTGCATACAAAAAGCTTGCCAACCCTGGCGATGCCTTGACCGGTCTGCCGCACCTTGACGGAGCGGCACGGGGTTGATCACCGATCCATTCCACTCACCGCACTTCGATGGAGCCCAGATGAACCGCATCTTTTCTGCACCCCGCTTCGCGCCCAAGGCATTGGGTATTGCTGTCACCACCGGTTTGCTGATGGCGGCGGCATCGACCTCCGTGCTCGCGCAGGAAAAGGTGTTGCGCATCGCCATGACCGCCGCCGACATCCCCCGCACGCTGGGTCAGCCTGACCAGGGTTTCGAGGGCAACCGCTTCACCGGCATTCCCATGTACGACGCGCTCACCCACTGGGATCTTTCCAAGGCCGACGCTGCCAGCGTGCTGATCCCTGGCCTGGCCCTTTCCTGGTCCACCGATGCCACCGACAAGACGAAATGGGTGTTCAAGCTGCGCCCTGGCGTGAAGTTCCATGACGGCTCCGATTTCACCGCCGACGCCGTGGTGTGGAACGTGCAGAAGGTGCTGGACAAGGATGCCGTGCATTTCGACGCCAGCCAGGTGGGCGTGACGGCCTCCCGCATGCCCACGCTGCGCAGCGCGCGCAAGATCGACAACCTGACGGTGGAACTCACCACGAGCGAGCCGGATGCATTCCTGCCGTTGAATCTGACCAATTTGTTCATGGCTTCGCCAGCCCACTGGCAGAAGAAGTTTGAGGCTGCTGCGGGTGCCACGCCGGCCGAAAAGTCCAAGAACGCCTGGACCGCTTTTGCATCGGACGCTTCCGGCTCCGGCCCTTTCAAAATGGCGCGCTTTCTGCCCCGTGAGCGCCTGGAGCTGGTGGCCAACAAGGCGTACTGGGACCCCAAGCGCACGCCCAAGCTGGACCGCGTGGTGATGGTGCCCATGCCGGAAGCCAATGCCCGCACGGCGGCACTGCTGTCTGGCCAGGTGGACTGGATCGAGGCTCCCGCGCCCGACGCCATGCCGCAGATCACGCAGCGTGGCTTCAAGATCTACAGCAATGCGCAGCCCCATGTGTGGCCCTGGCAGCTGTCGTTCGTGGAAGGTTCGCCCTGGCTGGACAAGCGCGTGCGCCACGCCGCCAACCTGTGCGTGGACCGCGAAGGCCTCAAGACTTTCCTGGGCGGCATGATGGCCGTTCCCAAAGGGACCGTGCCGCCTGGCCACCCCTGGTGGGGCAACCCCAAGTTCGACATCAAGTACGACGTGAAGGCGGCGCAGGCCCTCATGACGCAGGCGGGCTTCTCGGCGGCCAAGCCCATGAAGGCCAAGGTGCAGATTTCGGCTTCGGGCTCGGGCCAGATGCAGCCGTTGCCCATGAACGAGTTTGTGCAGCAGTCGCTCAAGCAGTGCTTCATCGACATCGAGTTCGATGTCATCGAATGGAACACGCTGTTCACCAACTGGCGCCAGGGCGCCAAGCATCCGTCGGCCAACGGCGCGCATGCCATCAATGTGAGCTACGCCGCCATGGATCCGTTCTTTGCCATGGTGCGCTTCACCAGCACCAAGACCTTCCCTCCGGTGTCCAACAACTGGGGCCACTTCGGCAACGACGAGTTCGACAAGCTGATTGCCGACGCGCGCACCAGCTTTGACGACACCGCGCGCGACGCGGCGCTGGCCAAGCTGCATGCCCGCATCGTGGAAGAGGCACCGTTCATCTGGGTCGCACACGACGTGGGTCCGCGCGCCATGAGCGCCAAGGTGAAGGGCGTGGTGCAGCCACGCAGCTGGTTCATCGACATCGCTCCCATGTCGGTCGACTGACCAGAAACCATGGCGCCCCGTGGCCAGCGCCTGGCCGCGGGGTTGCAGCGCGTGTCTGGAACGTGATCCGGGAGGTGACCGATGTTGGCTTTTCTAGTTCGCCGGGTGGTCTACACGCTGCCCATCATGCTGGGGGTGGCCCTGGTTTGTTTCGCACTGGTGCACCTCTCGCCGGGGGATCCGCTGGTGTCCATCCTGCCGCCAGATGCGTCGGTGGAGCTGCAGCAGCAACTCATCGAACTCTACGGCTTCAATCGCTCCTACCCCGAGCAGTTCGTGAGCTGGGTGTGGCGGGCGTTGCAGGGCGACCTGGGTACCTCCATCGCTTCCGGCCGCTCGGTGACGGAAGAGGTGGTGCGCGCGGTGATCAACACGCTGCGGCTGGCGGTGCTGGCGACCTTGATCGGTTTTGTATTTGGCTGCCTGTTCGGCTTCGTGGCCGGCTACTTCCAGAACTCCTGGGTAGACAAGGCGGCGTCGCTCACCTCGGTGCTGGGTGTGAGCGTGCCGCACTACTGGCTGGGCATGGTGCTGGTGATCGTGTTCTCCAGCATCCTCATGTGGCTGCCCCCGGGTGGCGCTGGCCCGGGCGGCTCCAGCGAATGGCTGTGGAACTGGGAACACGTGAAGCACATGATCCTCCCGGCAGTGACCATGAGCGTGATTCCCATGGGCATCATTGCGCGCACCGTGCGCGCGCTGGTGGCCGACATCCTGGCGCAGGAGTTCATCGTGGGCCTGCGCGCCAAGGGCCTGACCGATGTGGGTGTGTTCATGCACGTGGTGAAGAACGCGGCTCCCACCGCATTGGCGGTGATGGGCCTGCAACTGGGCTACCTGCTGGGTGGGTCCATCCTGATCGAGACCGTGTTTTCCTGGCCAGGCACCGGTTTCTTGCTGAACTCCGCCATCTTCCAGCGCGATCTGCCGCTGCTGCAGGGGACCATCCTGGTGCTGGCCATGTTCTTCGTGGTGCTCAACCTGGTGGTCGACGTCATTCAGACGCTGCTCGACCCGCGCATCAACAGATGACAACCCCGC
>JALORL010000136.1 GCA_025458915.1 Hydrogenophaga sp. | reverse complement strand
GTGCGCTGCAACATCGAGGCCGACAGCCTCAACAGCGCCCTGCTCGACCCGTCCGCTGCACCAGGCGACGAAGCCTTCAATCTGCTGGTGAGCGAAGTGGTGCGTGAAATGACGGTCAAAAGCGGCCAGAAGTGCACCGCCATCCGCCGCGTCTTCGTGCCGCGCGCGCTGTTCGATGCGGCCGCCGAAGCCATTGGCGCCAAGCTGGCGAAAACCACGGTGGGCAACCCCCGAAACGAGGCGACCCGCATGGGTTCGCTGGTGAGCCGGGAACAGTTCGACAGCGTCATGGCCGGCATCGCGATGCTGCAGACCGAGGCTGAAACGCTGTTCGACGGCCGGTCGGCCACACTGGTCGACGCGGACCCTGCCGTGGCCGCCTGCGTGGCGCCGGTGCTGCTGGGCCACCGCCAGCCTGCACAAGCCAAGGTGCTGCACGCCATGGAAGTGTTCGGCCCCGTGGCCACGCTCATGGCGTACGACAACGAAGACCAGGCCTACGCGCTGATCCGCCGCGGCGAAGGCTCGCTGGTGTGCTCGCTCTACAGCAGCGATCCGGCCTTCATGGCCCGCGCTGCTGCCGCACTGGCCGACAGCCACGGCCGCGTGCACGCCATCTCACCCGATGTGGCCGCGAGCCACAGCGGTCACGGCAACGTGATGCCCATGAGCCTGCACGGCGGCCCCGGTCGCGCTGGCGGCGGCGAAGAGCTGGGCGGCCTGCGTGCACTGGGCTTCTACCACCGGCGCAGCGCCGTACAGGCCAGCACCGCGGCGCTGGACGCGATGGCGGCATCGGCCTGTGCGCTGCGGTGGTAGGGCTGTGAAGCAGCCCCATTCACCGTTCGCCCGCGGCACACCGCTGCATGGCCCCGGACCGAGACGCATGAACAGCCAACAAGGAGACAAGCCATGACCCACCCCCACACGGTTGAACCCCCGCCCGAGCGCTTCAACTTCGCACGCCATCTCATCGACTGCAATGCACACCGGGCGGACAAGACCGCGCTCATCGACGACCGGGAGACGCTCACCTACGGCGAACTGGCCGACCAGGTGCAGCGCTGTGCGGCTGCCCTCACCAGCCTGGGCCTGCGGCGGGAGGAACGCGTGCTGCTGCTCATGCACGACTGCACCGACTGGGTGGTGGCCTTCCTGGGCGCGCTGCACGCGGGCGTGGTGCCGGTCGCGGTCAACACGCTGCTGCCGGCACAGGACTACGGGTACATGCTGGCCAACAGCCGCGCACAGGCAGCGCTGGTGTCAGGCGCGCTGTTGCCCACCCTGCAAGCGGCCCTGGCCTCTCAGCCCACCGAGGTGAAGCAGGTCGTGGTCTCCCGTGCCACCGAACCGTTGCCGCCCGGTGCGCACGATCTGGCCGCACTCATGGCTGCCAGCGCGCCTGCCCAAGCCGCCGACACCCACGGGGAAGAACCCGCCTTCTGGCTGTACTCCAGCGGCTCCACCGGCGCACCCAAGGGCACGGTGCACACCCAGGCCAACCTGTACTGGACAGCCGAGCTGTATGGCAAGGGCGTGCTGGGTCTGCGCGAAAGCGACCGGGTGTTCTCCGCCGCCAAGCTGTTCTTCGCCTATGGCCTGGGCAACGCACTGAGCTTTCCGCTCAGCGTGGGTGCCACCGTGCTGCTCATGGCCGAGCGGCCCACACCGCAGGCCTGCTTCAAGCGCTTCGTGGAACAAAAGCCCACCGTGTTCTACGGCGCCCCCACTGGTTATGGCGGCATGCTCGCCAGCCCCGACCTGCCCGCACGCGACCAGGTGGCTCTGCGTCTGTGCTCCTCCGCTGGTGAAGCGCTGCCGCAGGACATCGGTCAGCGCTGGACCAACCATTTCGCGGTGGAAATCATCGACGGCATCGGCTCCACCGAAATGCTGCACGTGTTCCTCTCCAACCGGCCGGGCGACGTGCGCTATGGCACCACCGGCAAGCCGGTACCGGGCTACACGATCGAGCTGCGCGGCGAGGACGGTCGACCCGTGCCCGACGGCGAGATCGGCGACCTCTACATCAAAGGCCCGAGCGCGGCGCTGATGTACTGGAACAACCGCGCCAAGAGCCGCGACACCTTCCAGGGCGGCTGGACCAAGGCCGGTGACAAGTACAGCCGCGATGCCGACGGCTACTGCACCTATGCCGGTCGCAACGACGACATGCTCAAGGTCAGCGGCATCTATGTAAGCCCGTTCGAGGTGGAAGCCACGCTGGTGCAGCACCCGGCGGTGCTGGAAGCGGCCGTGATCGGCAAGGAAGACACCGACGGTCTCACCAAGACCAAGGCGTTCGTGGTGCTCAAATCCGGGGCGCAGGCCACCGAGGCAGAGTTGAAGGCCTTCGTCAAGGACCGGCTCGCTCCTTTCAAATACCCGCGCAGCATTGAATTCCTGAGCGAGCTGCCCAAGACCGCCACCGGCAAGATCCAACGCTTCCGGCTGCGGGAGATCGAGAAAAATGCCACACAGGATGCGGGCAAACCCTGAGAAAACCGGCCGACCGGTTTCTTTCAATAACTACATTTAATAACCATAATGCCGTGCAACGGCGATGTCCGCCGCTTGCAAGGCTGTCCATGTTCCGCTTCCTGGTCTCCTGCCTCGCGCTGTTCATCGGCGCATCCGCCCATGCCAGCAACGCTGGTGTCACCCCCACCGAAATCCGCCTGGGTGCCTCGGTGGTCCTCTCCGGCCCGCTGGGGCCACAAACCGCCGAATATGGAGTCGGATCGCGTCTTCTGTTCGATGCGGTCAACCGGGCCGGTGGCATCCACGGCCGCAAGATCAGCTACGTCACGCTCGACGATGGCTTCGACCCGGCACGGACCGTGGAGAACACCCGCAAGCTGATCGAGGACAACAAGGTGTTCATGATCTTCCACAACACCGGCACCGCGCAGACCGCTGCCATCCTGCCGATGGTGAAGGCCTCGCGCACCATCGTGTTCGGTCCGGTCACAGGGGCATCGTCGTTCCGCGACACGTTCAACCCGCTCGTGTTCCACGTGCGCGCCAGCTATGGCAACGAAGCCCGCCGCATCCTGTCGCAAATCAGGCAGATGGGCATCACCCGGGTAGGCGTTTTCTACCAGGACGACGGTTTTGGCAAGGCGCTGCTGGGCGAGCTCAAGCGGGCTTCGGAGACCGAGGGGGTGCCCTTTGCGGTCGAAGTCAGCGTGGACCCGAAACAGCCCGACTTTGCCGCCGCAGCCGCCACCATGGCCAAGGCACAGCCCCAGGCGGTGGTGCTCGGGACTGCCGGCAGCACCTTCACCAGCTTCATCAAGGCGGTCCACACATCGGGTGCAAAGCCCAGCTTCTACGGGTTCTCGGTGGTCAGCCTGGACGTCATCAACCGCGAACTCCAGGACAAGGCGCGCGGCGTGATCCTTGCTCAGATCATGCCCTCGCTGCGCAGCGCCACGGTTCCGGTGGTCACCGAGTACCTGAAGCTGCTGAAGGAACAGTCGCCCGACGCCGTGCCCTCCGCATCGCAGTTCGACGGCTTCGTGCACGCCCGCCTGCTGGTCGAAGGCCTGCGCCGCACGGGCCGCGACCTCAGCACCGAGAGCTTCACACGCACCATGCAGAACACCGGCGAAATCGCCTTCGGGCCGTTCCGTGCCCGCTACTCCCCCGAGTCGCACAACGGGTCGAGCTATGTCGAACTGGCCATCATTGACGCGGAAGGCCAGCTTCGGTACTGACCGGCAGCGTCAGCCGCGCTTGCCACCCGCAAGCAGCAACGCACCCCCCACGACGATGGCACCGATGCCCGCCCACAGCGGCACGTTCACGGTTTCCTTCTCCTTGACCGTCAACTCCAGCGGCCCGAGCTTCACGGCGGTGGTGTCCTTGGTGTAACTGAAGCCTCCATAGGCCAGGCCAAGGGCGCCGGCCACGATGAGCAGGATGCCGGCGAGTTGGGTGGGTTTCATGGGGTTCTCCGGTGGAGTGGCCAGCAGGCGAGCGCTGCCGACCTGGGGATGGAAAGGCCCGCCATTGAATCACACTCGCCTCCGCACATGGCCGCACCGGGAGACCCTGGCGCGTTCAACGCTGCCGGGCACCCAGGGCGCACAGGCGGGCCAGCCCCCACGCCAACAGCCAGAGCACGCCCAGGCCGACGCCAGCCGCCACCAGCCACCCCAGCACGGTGGGGGCGCACCATCCCCAGCCGCAGGCCCCGCCATGGACCAGCAGCCCCGGAACGCCCAGCGCATGGAACAGGTAAACACTCAGGTACGGCAGCAGCACCAGCACCCCGACGGGCGAGTCGAGGTACGCGCTGAAGAACAGACCAGGCGACAGCACCGCCAGGTAGATCACCAGCAGAACGGCTAACACGCGACCGGTGGAGCAGCGCACGGCACCCACTCCTCAGCGCCCGTCGGCCAGCCGCGCCAGCTGTTTCTGCTGGTTCATGACCTGCACGCGGATGCGGCCTTCGGGCATGTCCAGTTCCATGTCCATCAGAGAATGGTCGGTGGTCGACAGGATCAGCCGGTGCCGGGTGTCGTAGCGCATCAGGCCGGCGCCGCTGCCGTGGGCGCGGATGCGGGTGTCTCGCTGCGGGGTACCGAAGTCCATCACGTACACCATGTCGATGTCGGCAATGTCCTCCCGGATGCCGATCAGCTGGTAGGTGATGTCCATGCCGATGTCCACCTGCGCCAGGCCGGGTATCGGCAGGGTCAGCTGCACCCGCTGCGACGCGCTCTGCGCATCGCTCAGGCGCAGGTTGTCCAGGCTGCCCATCTGCTCGAACATGGCATGGAACACCGGACGCACCTGAGCCACCTGCGCCGGCGGGGCTTCGAGCACCTCCAGCGACGCCGGGTCAATGCGCCCCTCAGCGCTGGCCCGGGCCCGCACGCGGCTGCCCACGAGGGAAGCGGCTTCGGCCAGCAGGCGCTCCTGCCCGTCGGCATCGCGCACCGCAGCGCTGCGCGACAAAAAGGCCAGGTCCACGGTGAAGCTGCCGTCGGCGGCGAGGGGCGAGGTGGTGTGGCGAACGGTCTGGCGGTTCACCAGATTCGCCTGGGCCGGAAACCGCACGCCGCGCGCAGCGCTGCGTGCCACGATGCCGCGGTCTTCCAGCACGGTGAATGACATCATGGCGTCGGTGGTGAGTTCGGAAATCCAGTCGACCCCGGGCTGCAAGCGGTAGGCAATCTGTACCTCGCGTGGGGGCTGGGCCCAGGCGGTCGACATCGCGCCTGGCAGCAGCAGCACCAAGACCAGCAGCAGCCTTCGAGACCGGGACCCGATTCGCATTCGACAAGACTCCCCGCGAAGCCGTGCGGCGCGCCGGATGGCCCGCCCAGGTGCCGAACCGCCAGTCCGTTCGAGGACGCATATCCCGACACCCTGGCCTGCATTGTCTTCAGCGCCGGCGGGCGCGGAAGCCGGGTCGACAGACGGACCCGCAGACACGCTTGAGCGGGACGTGAGCGAACAGCGTGCAGGAACGACTCAGACCACGCGCAGGCGCACGCCGTCGGCCTCGGCCGCCACGATCTCGCCCACCTCGGCAGCACTGCCAAAGCCCATGCGGTGGAAGGTGGCCAGCACCTCGGCCACCGACTCGGGCGCACAGGCCACCAGCAGGCCGCCGCTGGTTTGCGGGTCGCTCAGCAGGGCCTGGTCCACCGGCTGCAGCCGCTCGTGCAGGCCCACCTCGTGACCATAGGCGGCCCAGTTGCGGCCCGAAGCGCCGGTGACCATGCCCCGAGCGGCAAGTTCGCGCACACCGTCGATCAAGGGTACGCGGGCCATGTCGAGCCGCACCGTGGCGGCACAGCCACGCGCCATTTCCAGCGCATGACCAGCCAGCCCAAAGCCGGTGATGTCGGTGAGTGCGTGCACACCGTCGAGCTGGGCCAGCGCCGGGCCGGGTGTGTTGAGCTGGGTGGTGAAGGCAATCATCTGCTCGTAGCCGGCCGGCGGCAGCGCGTCCTTCTTGAGCGCGGCCGACAGCACGCCCACGCCCAGCGGCTTGCCGAGGACCAGGCGGTCGCCCACCCGCGCATCGGCGTTGCGCTTGACCTTCTTCGGATGCACCAGACCCAGCGCCACCAGGCCGTAGATGGGCTCCACCGAGTCGATGGTGTGGCCGCCCGCAATCGGAATGCCGGCGGCCTTGCACACATCCTGACCGCCGGCCAGGATCTTGCCGATGGTGTCGGTTGAGAGCACGCTGATCGGCATGCCCACCAGGGCCAGCGCCATGATAGGTGTGCCGCCCATCGCGTACACGTCGCTGATGGCGTTGGTGGCGGCAATGCGGCCGAAGTCGTACGGGTCGTCCACGATCGGCATGAAGAAGTCGGTGGTGGCGATCAGCGCCTGCTCGTCGTTGAGCTGGTACACGGCCGCATCGTCGGCGGTTTCAATGCCCACCAGCAGTTCCTTCGGGATGGGCATGGCACTCGTGCCCTTGAGGATTTCGCTCAGCACACCGGGTGCGATCTTGCAGCCGCAGCCGCCGCCGTGGGACAGGCTGGTGAGACGGGGTTGGGCAGTGCAGCGGGGCATTCATGGGGGAGCTCCTGTTCGGGGGGTCATCGGCATTCATTGAGCACGGCCAGCAACGCACGCCGTTCTGCTTCGGGGGCGAACAAGGGCGCCCGCTGCCTGCATTGTGCTTGCAGTGCCGCCAGCTGGCCGGCGCCGCTGGACAAGTCCTTGCGCAAGTCCCGCAAACACCGGGCCAGGGCTTCGGCATCGCCCAGCGGAAAGTAGCCGCCGTAGTGGCTGCCCAGCATGCCCACATTGCCGGCTATGCGCGAGGCCAGCACCGGCGTGCCGCTCAGCACCGCCTCCATCACCAC
>JALORL010000135.1 GCA_025458915.1 Hydrogenophaga sp. | reverse complement strand
CGCCCACTTCGCGCCCGCCCAGCTCGGCCAGGGCGCGGTGCTGCGGTTTGCTCTCGAAGGCTTCCTGGGAAAACTCGATCACCTCGCCGTCGTCGGCGCTCACGAAACCGGCCGGGCCGAACAGGTTGGCCTGGCGCAGGCGGCGCTGGGTCATTTCCTCGCTGTCGTCGGCAAAGCCGAAGTGCGTCCACACGAATTCGAAAGCACCATGACCGTCGGGCTGGATGTGGCGGGTGGACACACTGTTGACCTGCTGCTGGAAGATCACGCTGGGGAACAGGGTCATCATCACCGCTGAAGGCATTTCTTCACCCATGCGCCACCACGGCTCGGGCACGATGTCGAGGAAGCGCGGGTCTTCGAGCTGCATGCTCTGCTTGAAGCTGGACACCTGCGTCACCTGAGACGCCTGCCCGCTGGCCTGGCCAGCGCTGCCCCGGGTGGAGATCATGGCCGCGTGGCGGTGGTGCGCGTCCATCAGCAGCTGGCTCTTGTTGTCGGCGCGCCAGAGGCCGAAGGTGACGAACCAGGTGTGCAACAGGCCCGGGTGGTAAGGGTCCTTGATGTTTTCCTGCATGAGCTTCCAGTTGCCCGGAATGCGCTGGCGGTTGTAGCCCAGGATGGTGAGCTGCCTCCCGTTGAACAGGCGGTCGAAGTAGCGCAGGATGGTCGGGCCCAGGTAGTCTTCCAGCGGCTCCACTTCGTGGTCGAAGCTGGCGAACACCACGCCGCCGCGCACCGCCACCTTGAGTTTGGTGAGCGAATGCTCCTTGGGGTTGAAGTCGGCCGGCATGCCGCCGTTGACCTTGCCGTCCTGCCGCACACCGCGCCGGAACGGCACGCCTTGCAGATCGCCGTTGGTGGCGTAGCTCCACTGGTGGTAGGGGCAGACGAACTCTTTTTTGTTGCCGTGGCGTTCGCGGCAGAAGCGCATGCCCCGGTGTGCACACACGTTTTCCACCACGTGCACGGCGCCGTCTTCGCCCCGGGTCATGATGACCGAGCGTTCGCCAATGGCCGTGCGCTTGAAGTCGCCAGGCTTCGGAATCTCCGCCTCCAGGCCCACGTAGCACCAGTGGCCCTGGTAGAAAAAGCGCTCCAGCTCGCGCTGGTGGCGCTGCTCGTCGGTATAGACGGCAAAGGGAATGCGGCTGGTGCCGCCGAGTTCCCAGGCCAGGGCGTCGGGGCCGCTGGCGGCGGATGGGGGTTGCATGGCTGTCTCCGGTACGGGCGTTCATCGGATCGGCTCTTCTGGCCGCTGTGCTGCACATGATGGCAAGTGCAGCACCATCCAGCAATGGAATTCTGGTGATACGCTCCATTCACCAATGAAATAATGAAGCCATGGACCTCGCCGACATGGATCTGAACCTGCTGGTGGTGTTTCACCACCTGATGCGCGAGCGGCATGTGTCCCGCGCGGCCGACGCCCTGGGCCTGAGCCAGCCGGCGGTGAGCAATGCCCTGCGCCGCCTGCGCACCCGGCTCGGCGACGAGCTGTTCCTGCGCACCCCCGCCGGCATGGAGCCCACGCCTTACGCGCAGCAACTGGCTGGTCCTTTGTCGCAGGCGCTGGACACCTTGCGCGACGCGCTCAACGTGCGCGCGTCGTTCGAACCCGCCACCAGCACCCGCTGCTTCACCGTGGCCATGAGCGACGTGGGCGAAACCTACTTCCTGCCGGTGCTCATGGACGCGCTGGCGCGCCAGGCGCCTGGCGTCACCCTGCGCTGCGTGTCGGTGGCCGACGCCGCCCTGCGCGAAGACATGGCCCAGGGCCGGGTGGACCTGGCGCTGGGGTCGCTGCCGCAACTGCAGGCTGGTTTCTTCCTTCTTCCAGCAGGCGCTGTTCCGCCAGCCCTATGTGGCCCTGATGCGGCAGGGCCATCCGCTGGCCGGGCGCACGCAAACTTCCCGCGCGCAGTACCACGCGGCGCAGCATGTGCGGGTGCTGGCCACCGGCACCGGCCACGGCCGGGTGGAGCGCGCGCTGGACCAGCTGGGCGTTGAGCGCCAGGTGCAGCTGACCGTGTCGCACTATGCGGCGCTCGGCCAGCGGCTGGCGCAGCGCATCGGGGAGCCGTTCGGGCTGGTGGCCCGGCGTCTGGCCCTGCCGCTGCCCGCCAGCACCATTGCCCAGCTGTGGCACGCCCACCTGCACCGCGACCCGGGCCACCAGTGGTTGCGATCGCTGGTGCTGGAGCACTTCGGGGCGGGGGCCACTCCCCCGGTGGAAACCCGTATGTCCACTCCGTCGGGTAGCCCTGCCAAAGCGTGAGGGCCGGACCTGGCAGCGCCGCATGTCACTTTGTCACAACTTCCTGTCCGCGCTGCCGGGAATCGACGCCCGATGCAGCGAGAATGCGCGCAGCCGTTTTTTCCTCGACCTTTCTTTGCGCCCTGCCCCGTGATCGAAATCTGCACCCGCCTCGGCCTCGCTCTCACCCTGTCTCTTGCCCTGGCCGTGCTGCTGGCCTGGGGCTGGGACAGTTCCGACCCGCTGCCCATCGAGAGCAACCGGCTGGTGGAAGCGCCGGCGCCGGTGTCGCCGGCGCAGTAAACGGCACGCAAACGCCACCCGGTGCGGGGTGGCCTCCTAAAATCGGTCGATGCTGAACTTCGACCTCCTGCGCACAGATCCCCCCCAAGGCCCCTATGCGGGCAGCCATGCCCGCCGCGGCCGCCTCACCCTCAACCACGGGGTGGTGGAAACCCCCATCTTCATGCCGGTGGGCACCTACGGCACGGTCAAGGGCGTGATGCCGCAAAGCCTGCACGACATGGGCGCGCAGATCATCCTGGGCAACACCTTCCACCTGTGGATGCGCCCCGGCCAGGACGTGATGAAGAGTTTCGGCGGCCTGCACGCCTTCGAGCAGTGGCACAAGCCCATCCTCACCGACTCGGGCGGATTCCAGGTGTGGAGCCTGGGCGCCATGCGCAAGATCACCGAAGAGGGCGTGCACTTCGCATCCCCCGTGAACGGCGACAAGCTGTTCATGTCGCCCGAAGTGAGCATGCAGATCCAGACCGGGCTGAACAGCGACATCGTGATGCAGCTCGACGAATGCACGCCGTTTGAGACCAACGGCCACCTCACCACCGAGGCCGAGGCGCGCAAGAGCATGGAAATGAGCCGCCGCTGGGCCGTGCGCTCTAAGGACGAATTCGCGCGGCTGGAGAACCCCAACGCGCTGTTCGGCATCGTGCAGGGCGGCATGTTCGAGCACCTGCGCCAGGAGTCGCTCGAAGCGCTGGTGGAGATGGACTTCCCCGGCTACGCCATCGGCGGCGTGAGCGTGGGCGAGCCCAAGGAGCAGATGCTGCAGATCATGGCGCACACGCCGCACCGCCTGCCCGCCCACAAGCCGCGCTACCTGATGGGCGTGGGCACACCCGAAGACCTGGTGCAGGGCGTGGCTGAGGGCGTGGACATGTTCGACTGCGTCATGCCCACGCGCAACGCGCGCAACGGCACGCTGTTCACCCGCTACGGCGACCTGAAGATCCGCAACGCCCGCCACAAGACCGACCACCAGCCGCTGGACCCCACCTGCACCTGCTACGCCTGCGCCGGCAAAAGCGGTGTGAGCTGGGCCGATGGCGGGCGCGACGGTTTCAGCCGGGCCTACCTGCACCACCTGGACCGCTGCGGCGAAATGCTGGGGCCCATGCTGGCCACGATCCACAACCTGCACTACTACCTGAACCTGATGCGGGAGGTACGGGCAGGGCTGGACACTGGCAGCTTTGGCGCGTTCCGGGCGCAGTTCAAGGCGGATCGGGCTCGGGGGGTCTGATCCTATTTCCGCCTGATGGTGGGTTTTGGAGGACTTCGCGCCTGCGCTTCTTCAGGGTCGACGGTGCGGGTGCCCGTTCTCCGGCCCACGCTCGCGGACGAGTGCCCAGGTTCTCGCGCATGGCTTCATCAAGCAGGGCTTGGGCGCTTTCCCTCTGTGGCAACCGCGAATGGGACCTGCGCCCGGGCACCCACACCATCGACCCCAGTGACGGGTGGGCAAGCCAAGAAGAAACCAGCGCTGTCGTTGCATTGAATCCATTGGTGCTGCTCTCGACGGGTTGCGGGGTTCGCGGGCGCTGGCCCCATTCGCGGTTGCCTCAGAACAAACACGCCAGCCACAGCGTTGACGAAGTGACCAATGCGCACCCGGGCAGCCGCCCGCGAGCGTGGGCCGGAGAACGCGAGCCCCGCCACCCGTCAGCGCGAAGTCTGCGAGCGAAACGACACCCAACAACAAACGCCAACCGTCGAACGCGCAACTCCGCGACACGCGCAAAACAACATCGTCGGTAAGCTGCCGCCCATGACGCAAGCCCCGGTCCCCCGCCACGTCCTGCCCCTGCTGGTGCTGGCCCAGCTGCTGGGCACCTCGCTGTGGTTTGCGGTCAACGCCGTCATGCCCGACCTGCAGCGCGAACTTGGCTGGGCCACCAGCGCGGTCGGCACGCTCACCTCGGCGCTGCAGTTCGGCTTCATCCTCGGCACGCTGGTGTTTGCTTTGCTGGCCATTGCCGACCGCTTCCCGCCGCGCCGCGTGTTCCTGGTGTGCGCGCTGGCCGGTGCAGCCTGCACCGTGGGCGCCTGGTGGTGGGTGCGCGACTTCACTGCGCTGATGGTGTGGCGCTTTGCCACCGGCTTCTTTCTGGCCGGCATCTACCCGGTGGGCATGAAGATCGCCGCGCAGTGGTACAGCAAGGGCCTGGGCGCTGCGCTGGGCTATCTGATTGGTGCGCTGGTGCTGGGTTCGGCCAGCGCCCACGCGCTGCGCGCCCTGGGCGACGCCCTGCCCTGGCCCACGCTGATGCTGGGGGTGGCCGCGCTCGCCGCGCTGGGGGGCCTGATGCTGTACTTCGGCACCGGCGACCCGCCCGGCGCCGTGGCGCGGGTCACCACCCTGCAGTGGCACGCGCTCGGCACGGTGTGGACCGATGTGCGGGTGCGCAGTTCGGTGCTGGGCTATTTCGGCCACATGTGGGAGCTCTACACCGTTTGGGTCATGGTGCCGCTGGTGCTGGCCACGCGGCTGCAGGGGGTGGAGCTGTCGTGGGCGGCGTTCTGGGTGCTGGGGGCTGGCGCCATCGGCTGTGCGGGCGGCGGCTGGGTGGCACAGCGCTGGGGCAGTGCACGCGTGGCGGGTACGCAGCTGGCGCTCAGTGGTGCCTGCTGCCTGGCCACGCCGCTGGCCATCGGCGCGCCCGATGCGGTGTTCTACGCCTGGCTGGTGCTGTGGGGCATCACCGTTTCGGGCGACTCGCCGCAGTTCAGCACCCTCACCGCCCGCAACGCGCCGCCGCAGGCGGTGGGCAGCGTGCTCACGCTCACCAACAGCATCGGCTTTTCCATCTCCATCGTCAGCATCTTGCTGTTCGTGTCGCTGGCCGAAACGGTGCCGCTGGGGTCGCTGCTGCCCTGGCTGGCCATCGGTCCGGCACTGGGCCTGTGGGCACTGTGGCCGCTGTGGCGGGCAGAAGCAACGCGAGGCTGAGAGGCTCCGTCTGCGCACCACAGAACGCCCGTTGAACCCTGGCCCGCCCTGCACGGGTCCGGTCCGGCTCCGAAGGCTCAGCTTGTGGCGCCGGCCGGCTCTGTCCGCTCGGCCGGCTCGCCACACCCATGGCAGTAACGCGCAAACGCGTTCTTGCGGGTCTGACAGGCGCCGCAGCGGTTGTGCAGACCCATGCCGCAATGGGGGCAGAAGTCGTTGTGCGGGTCCTTCAGGTCCACCGCACGCTCACAGCCCGGGCACACGCCCTTCGCGAGCCGCTTCAGCGCGAGGTCGTAGTCAAGGTCGCTGCGCCGCTGGCGGTCCGGCAGGGCTTCGACCTGCTGCTGGCGCTCCAGATACCGTTGCAGCGCCTGGATGGCGTAGCGTCCAGCCACCACCGTGACGACGATGCCCACCAGATAACGCACGTAACCGCCATAGCTGGGCAGGTACGGCACCAGTTCCACGAAGAACGCGAACGCGGCAAAGAAGATGAAACCCCACACGAACGGCCAATAGGTGCCGTGCCGCTTTTTCGCAAACAGCCAGCCGGCCGCCACCAGCAGCGGCAGGGTGAGCGCCAGCCGGTACAGGAACACACGCAACTCCTGGGCGCGCTGCGCGGCCAGATAGGTATCGCGGGCAGCGTCTTCCAGTTCGCCAAGCTGGGTGCGGGCACGCTCCTGGGCCTGGCGGGCATTGAGCGCGGCCTGCTCCTGCGCTTCCACCGCCGCCAGCGCCTCGCGTTCTGCCTGACGGTAAGCGTCGAGAAGGCGGGTGCGGCGGATCAGCTCTTCGTCCTGCTCGGGGCGCTCGGTGGCCTGCCGCGTCGCCAGCCAGTTGCCAAAGGTTTCCCGTGCAGCACGGTTGTTGGCCTCTGCCGTCTGCAGCTTCAGGCGGGCCTGGTCGAGCGCCTCCTGGGCGTCGCGCTGGGCGCGCTGGCCGGCTTCGATGTCCTGCTTCAGCGCGGGAGCGCGCTGCGGATCCAGGAAGTCGTCCAGGGTTGTCTGCTGCTCCACCTGCGGCAGGTCGCCCACAATGGTGCTGCCCAGGCCCACCAGGAACCAGGCGAACACAAAGGCCACCAGCCACAGGCCGCGGCGGAACCATTTTTCAGACCAGCGCATGCTCTTGCTCATTCCTCGCTCCTCATTGCTTCAGTTGTCGGATTTTGATGGTTGATGGTGGTTGGCCGGACCCGGATTCCCGGTGCGTATCCGGTGGACGGTCGGTGTCTTTTCACAAACCCAGCCGCACCGGCGCGCTCCCCAGGCCGCTGCGCTCCAGCCACTGCAGCACCGAGTCCACGGTCACCGTTTCAATGCGGTCGGAGAATCGCTTGGCATTCGGATGGTCGTCGAACCGGATGTGGGCCGACGTGGTGCTGGCGCCCAGCCGGGTTAGTGCACCCAGCCGCAGCGTACTGGGCTGGTAGCCCTTGAAGCCGAGCCAGGCCTGGGCCTGCTGCCGCGTGGCGATACCGGGTTCCGCCGCCGGCGCCAGGGTTTCCAGCGCCCACTGGTTGGATTGCTGGTAGCGCGTGCCCCAGGCGTAGGCCACCATGTTGTAGTCGCGCTCGTTCAGCCGCACGCTGCGCGCCGGGTCGGTCAGCACCGCCAGCAGCGGCGCCTGCAGCGCAGGCGTTGGCACCGCCCAGACGGCCTCGTGCCGCCACAGATCATCCAGAAAGAACTCGCCCAGCCCTTGCCGGTACAGCGCCCCGGTGGACGAGCCGCACTGGTTGAGCTTGTGCAGCACGCGCCAGGGGCCCTCGGGCGTCTTGTAGGCCCAACCCAGATGCGAGTAGCGCAGCTGGTACTTGCCCAGATCCTGCCCGGCCCGGCCCAGCACCACCACGCGGGTGCCATTGCGGGCGAATTCGGCGTCCAAAGCCTCGGCCGTCTGCTGGGCCAGGGCTATGCCCTGCATCAGGGTCTGCGGTGTGAGGGGCCTCTCCTCACACGAGCGGCCGGCCCATGCGGCGGGCACAGCAGCCAGGGCCAGCACGGCACAGCCCACGGCGGTCAACGACGGTTTCTTCCAGTTCCCCTTCATGGTCGTGCTCCGGGTTCAGTGGGTGATGCGCTCGTTGTGCAGCAGCGCACGGCCGAGCTCATTGGGAATGAAGCACAGCACTTCCCCGGCAGCCGACAGCACCACGCCCGCCCCAATGACACTCACGACCACCGCCGTGCCCACACCCGCGGCCACGCCGGCAGCAGCCCGGCCGCTGAGCTCCACGCTGGCCCGCGCGCCATCGGACACGCGCTCCAGCACCAGCACCGTGCCGCGCGCGGACACCTCCACCGTTTTCACCACCAGCACCGCACCGCTCACTGCGAACGCCACCGGAACAGCGCTCAGCGCGGCGGTGCTGCCCGCCACAGCCGACACACCACCCACCACCGACGCCACCGGCAACGCCGACAACACCAGCGAGGCCTCGCTCTGCGCCCGAGCGGGTGCCGTAACCAAAGCGGCCGACAACGCACCAACGGCAAGAACCGTACGCCAGAAGGCATGCTTGAAAAGTTTCATGGGATGACTCCAGAAAAAAAGAGAAAGAAATCGATCGGAGGAGCTGCCAGCCCAGGCGGCAGCGGGTGGAAGGCCTGTACTGCGCAGGGCGGTGGAGGTCTCAGCCAGCGGTGCGGTCGAGAGCGCGCTCTGCCTGGGCCTGCTCGTGCCGTGCCCCGCGGGCGTCCGCCAGATCGGCTTCGTGGCGGTCGCGCAATGTCTTGGCCAGGGTGAAGGCGGAGGTCACCAGGTACAGCCAGCTCACGCCCAGATAGGCCTTGTAGGTGGCGTCGATCTGCATGCGCAGCAAGCCCCAGAGCGTGAGGCCCATGGCCACCGCAAAACCGCCCCACACCACCACGCGCCACATCGGCGTTTCCGGCTCGCCACGCAGGCCGGCCTGGTGTGCATCGCGCACCGCCTTGGACAGCACGAACACGGTGGACAGACAGAACACGTACCCCATCACCATGAAGGCGCGGTCCAGGTCCTGCCCCGGCAGGTAGGCCAGTCCGGTGGCGCAGAGAAACACCGCCAGGCCGAATGAGACCCAGACCTGCGGGTGTCGCGCATCACGGTCAGGGGAGGACGGTTGCCAGTTGCCATGTAAACCTCATCGGGTTGTTGAACATGGCACGGATGCTGGGGCGCGGCGATCTTCCCAGTGGCGGATTTGATGCAGGGCAGCGAGGTGCAGCGCCCGAAGTCTCGTTTTTCGATACCGACAGGCCCCACGGCCCGCAGGCCGGCCTTACACGTGCAGCAACAGGAAGCGCCGTTCCCAGGGACTGATCACGTCGAAGTACTCGCGGTACTCGGTTTCCTTGATGGCGCTGTAGGTCTGGATGAAGTGTTCGCCGAACAGCTCCACCAGCTGAGCACAGCCCATGAGTTAATCCACCGCATCGTCGAGGTGGCGCGGCAGCAGGTGCGGTTGT
>JALORL010000134.1 GCA_025458915.1 Hydrogenophaga sp. | reverse complement strand
CCGGGTGACGCTGCTGGAAAAAAGCCGGGGCTTCGGCGGCCGGATGTCCACCCGACGCACCGAGTTCGGCAGCTTTGATCACGGCGCCCAGTACTTCACGGTGCGCGACCCCCGGTTCGATACCGCGCTGCGCCACAACGCCACCCATGTGGTGCGCCCCTGGAGCGCCAGCACCGTGCGCGTTCTGGACGAGTTCGGTCATGTTCTGGCGAGTGCGCCCCCACCCACCGAGCCACACTTCGTGGCGTCGCCCGGCATGAACGCGCTGCTGGCGCTGTGGGCGGAGCCCCTGCACAAGCCTGAACTGCACGGGCACCTGGCCGCCAGCACGCTGCTGGAAACCCGCGTGACCCAGCTCGAGCGCGACGCCCTGCACCCTGAACAGTGGCAGCTCCGCACCGAAGACAGCGCCGGTGGGCAGCGTGTGCTGGGCGGGTTCGACCGCGTGGTGCTGGCCATTCCCCACCCTCAGGCACACGACCTGCTGCGGGCCTCGGGCCTGGCACCCAACATCCGGCAGGCGCTGGCCTCGGTGCATGTGGCGCCCTGCTGGACCTTGATGGTGGCCTACCCCCTGGCCATGCAGCCCGGCCTCAACCATCTGGGCCCGCAGTGGAATGCAGCGCGCAGCACCCACCACCGCATCAGCTGGCTGGCGCGCGAATCCAGCAAGCCGGGGCGCGAGGCGATCGAGCGCTGGACCATCCAGGCCAGCCCGGCCTGGTCAGCCAAGCATCTGGAGGACGACGGAGAACGCGTGAAGGCCAAACTGCTGAAGGGTTTTGCCGAAATCACGGGCATTCGCGCCACCCCCACCCACGCGGTGGTCCACCGCTGGCGCTTCGCGCAAACACAGACACCATTGGGCAAGCCCTTCCTGCTGGACGCCGGGCTAGGCGTTGGCCTGTGCGGCGACTGGTGCCTGGGCCACCGCGTGGAAGACGCTTTCGTCTCCGGGCTGGAACTCGCGCTGGCCATGGCCTGAGCCCATGCGCTACCGGGGCCGCTTCGCCCCCTCCCCCACCGGGCCGCTTCACGCGGGCTCCCTGGTGGCCGCACTGGCCTCCTGGCTCGACGCCCGCGCTCATGGCGGGCAGTGGATGGTGCGCATCGAAGATGTGGACACACCGCGCTGCATGCCGGGCGCTGACGCCCTCATCCTGCAACAACTGGCCACCTGCGGACTGACCAGCGACGAACCCGTGGTGTGGCAGTCGCGCCAGGGCGAACGCTACCAGGGTGTCCTGCAGACGCTGGTGGACGCGGATCGTGCCTACCCTTGTGGCTGTTCGCGCAAGGACATTGAAGCCGCTCTGCAGGCCCGCGGCGTTTCGCTGCAACGCCATGGCACGGCGGTGTATCCCGGTACCTGCCGCCCCGACCAAGGTGGCCTGAACGGGCGACCCGCCCGGGCCTGGCGCTTTGCCTGCAGCCCGGCGGCTGCGGTGGTGCGCTGGACCGATCGCCGCCAGGGTGAGCAAAGCCAGGATGTGGCGCAAGCAGTGGGCGACTTCGTGCTCAAACGTGCGGACGGCCTGTGGGCCTACCAGCTGGCCGTGGTGGTGGACGATGCCGCCCAGCGCATCACCCACGTGGTGCGTGGTGAAGACCTGGCAGACAACACGCCCCGCCAGATCCTGCTGCAGCAGGTGCTGGGGCTGCCGCGCCCGGCGTATTTGCATACCCCGCTGATACGGGATGCCGCAGGGGAAAAGCTGAGCAAGCAGACCGGGGCTCCGCCGCTGGAACTGTCCGACCCCGCAGCCACGCTGGGGCGGGCCGCTGCCGCGCTTGGTCTGCCTGCCACGCCTGGCAGCGTTCCAGAGCGGCTGCTGTCGTGGACCGGGGCATGGCGGGCACGCTGGGCACCCTGACCCTGCGCCTTCGCTCCCCCGGAGGGTGTGTCAGGTGCGCACCTTGCCGTCGCCCGACAGCATGGACAGCTCCACAAAGCTTGACGCCACATGATCGGTCGGACTCAACGAGACGGAGAAGCCGCCCAGCGACAGTTCGCCGATGGACTCCATGCCGCTGATGAAGCTCTGCCGGGTAGGACGGGCGCCTGCGCGCCGCAGGCCTTCGGTGAACAGCTTGGCTGCCAGGTAACCTTCCATGGTGGAGAAGTTGGGCTGCACCCGGTTGCCGCCCTTGGCAACCGCCTCCAGGAATTCGCGCGTGATCGGCTGGGTGGTTCGGTAGGGCGTCGGCACCACCTGTGAAACCACCACGCCGGCACCGTCCTTGCCCAGCTCGTCGGCCAAGGCCTGTGTCCCGACAAACGACACGTTGTAGAACGAACCGCCGTAGCCAGCCGCACGGGCCGCGCGAATGTAGGCGGCACAGGACTTGTACGCACTGATCTGAACCACCGCCTGCGGCTTGGCGGCGTTGAGCACCGACACCGCCTGGGCCACGTCCACCGTGTTGCGCTCCACCGTGGCAGTGGCCACCGGCTCCAGCCGGCGCTCGCCCAGTGCCAGTGTCACACCGTCCAGTCCGGCGCGGCCGTAGGCATCGTTCTGGTAAAAAACGCCCACCCGGTTGATGCCCAGGTTGGTGAGGTTGCGAACGATCAACGCCGTTTCGTCGTTGTAAGACGCGCGCAGGTGGAATGCCATGCGGTTGAACGGCTGGCGCAGCCCCATGGCACCAGTGAAGGGCGCAATGAACGGCACCTGCGCGGTGGTGGCCAGCGGCAATGCCGCCACGCTGGTGGGTGTGCCGATGTAGCCGAACAGCGCAAACACATCGCTGTTGATGAGTTTGGTGGTGTTCTCGGCGCAGCGGTCGGGCTCGTAGCCGTCGTCGAGCTGGGCGATCTCCACCCGCAGCTGGTTCACGCCCCCCTGCGCGTTGATCTGGTCAAAGTACAGCTTGGCACCAGCGTGGAACTGAATGCCGAGCTGGGCCGCCGCGCCCGTGAAGGCCGCCGACTGCCCCAGCAGAATGCGGTTGTTGGTCTGGGCATGCAGCGAAGGAAGCCCCAGCACTGCGGCTCCGGCAGCCAGGCCGTTGAATGCACGCCGGGTAAGGCCGGTTCCATCCCCAGGTTTGGACATCATGGTGTGACACTCCCAAATGAAAGAAGCGGCGTGGGGTACACACCGCCTCTGTGACAATTGCAAAACTTCGTTTCATGGTACCCGGTGGCGTGCGCAGCCTTCCGCCAAAGGGGCGTCACTGAAGCATCCGATTCGACCGCCCATCGGCCACACGGCGGCGGCGTCATACCAAAGGATGACCGGTGGGAGCACTTCTACAATCTGCGGCCCCAGACCGGAATACGCCATGATCGACCAAGCCGCGCCACAGCCTCCCGCACCAGAGCCCGACCGCGCGGAGGTCTCCGCGCGCAATGCCCCCCCCCCCCAGGGCGTGCACCTGCGGGTTGTCAAAAGCTATGTGCTTCGTGCCGGCCGCACCACACTGGCGCAGGCACGGGCCTACGAGCAACATGGACCCAGGTTCCTGCTGGAGTACGCCCCCCATCCGCTGGACGTGGGCGCGGCATTCGGCCGAAAAGCCCCGCTGATTCTGGAAATCGGCTTCGGCATGGGCGGCGCCACAGCGCACATTGCCCAGATCCGGCCACAGGACAACTTCCTGTGCTGCGAAGTGCACGAGCCCGGCGTGGGCGCGCTGCTCAAGCTGTGCGGTGACCATGCCGTCGAGAACATCCGCATCCTGCGGCACGACGCGGTGGAGGTGCTGGACCACATGCTGCCCGAGGGCAGCCTGGATGGCGTGCACATTTTCTTCCCCGACCCCTGGCACAAGAGCCGGCACCACAAGCGCCGCCTCATCCAGCCGCCGTTCGTGAACCGGCTGGCGCGCCACCTCCAACCCGGCGGCTACCTGCACCTGGCCACCGACTGGCAACCGTATGCCGAGCAGATGCTGGCGGTCCTCTCGGCCGAACCCCTGCTGGCCAACACCGCACCAGAAGGCAGCGGCGGCTATGTGCCCAAGCCCGACTACCGGCCGCTCACCAAATTCGAGAACCGCGGCCTGAAGCTCGGCCACGGCGTGTGGGACCTGGTGTTCCGCCGCGTCTGACGGCGCCTCCTCCCTCGCCCATCCCCCTTGGCCCGCCCGCCACGCCTCGCCCAGTTGCCCACGCGCCAGGGCGTGTCGCCCAGCTGCGTGGCCCTGCCGTTCGACAAGCCCCCGGCCTGGACGCTGCTGCTGGACTACTTGTGTGTGCGTCTGCCGGCGGTGGACCGCGGCGGCTGGTCGCTGCGCATGCAGGAGGGCTCGGTGCTGGACGAGGCGGGACAGCCACTGCCGCCCACTGCCCGCTTCCTCCCTGGCACCCGGGTGTACTACTACCGCGAGCTGCCCGCCGAGCCGGTCATTCCGTTCGAGGAAGCGGTGCTGTTCCAGGACGAGCACCTGCTGGTGGTGGACAAGCCGCATTTCCTGCCGGTGATCCCCAGCGGGCGCTACGTGCAGCAGAGCCTGCTGGTGCGCCTGAAGAACCGCCTGGGCATCGACACGCTCAGCCCGCTGCACCGCATCGACCGCGAAACGGCGGGCCTGGTGCTGTTCAGTGTGCGCCCGCAGGACCGGGCCGCCTACCAGGCCCTCTTCCGTGACCGCGCTGTGTGCAAGGTCTACGAGGCCATGGCGCCGGCGACAACGCACCGGGCTTGGCCGATCGTTCGACGCAGCCGCATCGTGGAGCAGGCCGACGCGTTCTTCCGCATGGCCGAGGCCGAGGGGCTGCCCAACAGCGAGACGCGCATCGAGCTGCTGGAACAGCGTGGGGCCTGGGCGCGCTATGCACTGCATCCACTCACCGGCAAGCGGCACCAGTTGCGCGTGCACATGAACGCCCTGGGCCTGCCGCTGGCCGGCGACCAGTTCTACCCCAGGGTTCTGCGCGGCCCGGACGAAGACGAAGACTTCGCGCAGCCACTGCGCCTGCTGGCACGCGGCCTCGCGTTCAACGATCCGGTGACCGGCGAGGCGCGCCGGTTCGAGAGCCAGCGGGAACTGGCCTGGCCGGACTGACCACCCGGCCCAACCCCACCGATCAGAGCCGCCCGGCCACCCAGCCCTGAACCGACTGCAGCGCCGCGGGCAACCCGGCAGGCTGGGTGCCGCCGGCCATGGCCATGTCGGGCTTGCCGCCGCCCTTGCCGCCGACCTGCTGGGCCACGAAGTTGACCAGCTCACCGGCCTTGACCTTGCCCACGGCGTCGGGCGTCACACCCGCTGCCAGTTGCACCTTGTCGCCGTCGACTGTGGCCAGCACCACCACCGCACTCTTGAGCTTGTCCTTGAGCTTGTCCATCGTGTCGCGCAGGGTTTTCGCGTCAGCGCCCTGCAGCGTGGCAGCGAGCACCTTCACGCCGTTCACTTCAACGGCTTGCGCGGCCAGTTCATCGCCCTGGGCGGATGCCAGCCGGCCCTTCAGCGCCGCCATTTCCCGTTCCGCTTCACGCAACTGCTCCAGCAGGGCCCCCACACGGGCGGGCACTTCGCTGGGCACCACACGCAGGGTGCCGGCCACACCGCCCAGCGTGGCTTCCATGTCCTGCATGTAGGCCAGGGCGTTCAGGCCGGTCACGGCCTCCACGCGCCGCACGCCGGCAGCCACGCCGCCCTCGGCCACGATGGTGAACAGGCCGATGTCGCCGGTGCGCTGCACATGGGTGCCACCGCAGAGTTCGCGGCTGCTGCCGATGTCGAGCACACGCACGGTGTCACCGTACTTCTCGCCGAACAGCATCATGGCGCCGGTCTGCTTGGCGGACTCGATGTCCATGATCCGCGCGTCGGTGGCAGCATTGGCGAGGATCTCGGCGTTCACGATCGCCTCAATCCGGCGGATCTGCGCGTCGGTGACGGGTGCGTTGTGGGCGAAGTCGAAGCGGGTGCGCTCGGCGTTCACCAGCGAACCCTTCTGCTGCACATGGTCGCCCAGCACTTCGCGCAAGGCCTTGTGCATGAGGTGGGTGGCGCTGTGGTTGCGCACGGTGGCGGCGCGCAGGTCCAGGTTCACGCTGGCCGTCACGGTGTCGCCCACCGCCAGGGTGCCTTGCTCCACCACACCATGGTGACCGAACACGTCGGCCTTGATCTTCTGGGTGTCGCCCACGGCAAACCGGGCCGAGCCGCTGGTGATGTGGCCTTCGTCGCCCACCTGGCCACCGCTTTCGGCGTAGAACGGTGTGGTGTCGAGCACCACCACACCCTGCTGGCCGGCTTTCAGTTCTGCCACCGGGGTGCCGTCGAGGTACAGCGCCACCACCCTGGCGGGCGCTTCCAGCTTTTCGTAGCCCACAAAGGTGTTGCCAGCGCCGGTGTATTCCAGCGCCTTGTCCATCTTGAACTTGCCGGCCGCGCGGCCCTTGGCCTTCTGGGCCTCCATGGCGGCATGGAAACCGGCTTCGTCCACGCCCACATGGCGCTCGCGGCACACGTCGTTGGTGAGGTCGAGCGTTCGTAGAAACGCTCTTCCTCGGCCTTGAGCACCTCGGTGATGCGCTGCTCCTGCTTCGCCAGATTCGGGTAAGCCTCCCCCATGAGGCGAACCAGATCGGGCATCAGCCTGTGGAAGAACGGGCCCTTCTGGCCGAGCTTGTAGCCGTGGCGGATGGCGCGGCGCACGATGCGGCGCTGCACATAGCCCCGGCCCTCGTTGCTGGGGATCACGCCGTCGCTGATGAGGAAGGCGGTGGCGCGGATGTGGTCGGCAATGACCTTCAGGGAAGGGTTGGTCAGGTCGGTGGTGCCGGTTTCGCGCGCCGCGGCCTTGATCAGCGCATCAAAAATGTCGATTTCGTAGTTGCTGTGCACGTGCTGCAGGATGGCGGCCAGCCGCTCCAGGCCCATGCCGGTGTCCACGCAAGGCGCGGGCAGCGGAGTGACCGAACCGTCTTCGTGCATGTTGAACTGCATGAACACGTTGTTCCAGATCTCGATGAAGCGGTCGCCGTCTTCATCGGGGCTGCCCGGGGGGCCGCCAGGGATGTGCGGGCCGTGGTCGTAGAAGATCTCCGAGCAGGGGCCGCAAGGGCCGGTGTCGGCCATCATCCAGAAGTTGTCGGACTTGTAGCGCCCGCCCTTGTTGTCGCCGATGCGGATCACGCGTTCCGGCGGCAAACCGATTTCCTTGGTCCAGATGTCGTACGCCTCGTCGTCCTCGGCATACACCGTGGCCAGCAGCTTGTCTTTCGGCAGCTGGTAGACCTCGGTCAGCAGTTCCCACGCCCACTTCAGGCTTTCGCGTTTGAAGTAGTCGCCGAAACTCCAGTTGCCCAGCATTTCAAAGAAGGTGTGGTGGCGGGCGGTATAGCCCACGTTTTCCAGGTCGTTGTGCTTGCCGCCCGCGCGCAGGCAGGCCTGGACCGAGGCGGCACGCACGTAATTGCGCTTGTCGGTGCCCAGGAACACGTCCTTGAACTGCACCATGCCGCTGTTGGTGAACATCAGGGTGGGGTCGTTGCCCGGCACGAGCGGGCTGGACGCCACCACCGTGTGGCCTTTGGAGGCAAAGAAATCCAGAAAGCTTTTGCGGATGTCGGCAACGGAAGCGGGGCGGGTCATGTTGGCCTTTGGGAATTTCTGACGTTCTGGAACGGCGGCCAGCGGCCGCGCTAAACCCTGTATTTTCCAACATGCGGGCCAGCCGACAGCACGCGGTCGGAATTGGGGTGGTTCATGCCGCACCGTCGCGTGTGGAACCGCCCTTTTCTGTTCACTCGTCTATGCTCTTCCCACCCCCGGTCGCACAATGCCTGATTGCTTAACCAGTTAATTGATCCGCACCGACTGCCCGCATTGATCCAACGAAAGAGACACCCATGGACATGAAGACCTCCCCGCTGGCCCTGCTGAAGGACCCATCCCTGCTCAAGACCGACGGCCTGATCAACGGCCAGTGGATCCAGGGCGCCAGCCGCTTCGATGTGCTCGACCCGGCCACCGGCCACAAGCTGGCCGATGTGGCCAACCTCGGCCCGGCCGACGCCGAAGCCGCCATCGCCGCCGCCAACGCCGCCTGGCCTGCCTGGCGCAGCAAGACCGCCAAGGAGCGCAGCAACATCCTGCGCAAGTGGTACGACCTGCTCATGGCCCACCAGGAAGATCTTGGCCGCATCCTCACTGCCGAACAGGGCAAGCCCTATGCCGAAGGCAAAGGCGAGATTGCCTACGGTGCCAGCTTCGTGGAGTGGTTTGCCGAAGAAGCCAAGCGCGTCAACGGCGAAACCCTGCCCACCTTCGACAACAACCGCCGCCTGCTGGTGCTCAAGCAGCCCATTGGCGTATGCGCGGCCATCACGCCGTGGAACTTCCCGCTGGCCATGATCACGCGCAAGGTGGCGCCGGCGCTGGCTGCGGGCTGCCCGGTCATCATCAAACCGGCCGAACTCACGCCCCTGACCGCTCTGGCCGCCGGCGAACTGGCCCTGCGCGCCGGCATTCCGCCCGGTGTGCTCAACCTGCTGAGCGCCGATAGCGACAACAGCATTGCCATCGGCAAGGTGCTGTGCGCCAGCGACGTGGTGCGACACCTGAGCTTCACCGGCTCCACCGAGGTGGGCCGCATCCTGATGGCACAGAGCGCGCCCACGGTGAAGAAGCTCAGCCTGGAACTGGGCGGCAACGCGCCCTTCATCGTGTTCGACGACGCCGACATCGACAGCGCGGTGGAAGGCGCCATTGCCAGCAAGTACCGCAACGCCGGCCAGACCTGCGTGTGCGCCAACCGCATCTATGTGCAGGCCGGCGTGTACGACCAGTTCGTGCAGAAGTTCGCCGCCAAGGTGAGCGCCTTCAAGGTGGGCAACGGCTTTGACGACGGCGTGGTGCAAGGCCCGCTGATCGAAGACGCCGCGGTGGACAAGGTGCAGCGCCATGTGGCCGACGCCGTGAGCAAGGGTGGCCAGGTGGTGACTGGCGGCAAGAAGCTGCACGGCCAGTTCTTCGAACCCACGGTGATCGCCAACGCCTCCGGCAACATGCTGTGCGCGAAGGAAGAAACCTTCGGCCCGCTGGCACCGGTGTTCAAGTTCCAGACCGAGCAGGAAGCGATTGAGGCGGCCAACAACACCGAGTTCGGTCTGGCCAGCTACTTCTACAGCCGCGACGTGGGCCGCATCTTCCGCGTAAGCGAAGCGCTGGAATACGGCATGGTGGGCATCAACGTCGGCATCCTGGCCACCGAGCACGTGCCGTTTGGCGGCGTGAAACAGTCGGGCCTGGGGCGCGAGGGTTCGCACCACGGCATGGACGACTATGTGGAGATCAAGTACCTCTGCCTGGGCGATGTGCTCAAGTAAAGGTTGCTCCCCCTGCGCCGCTGACGCGGCTTCCCCCTCTGTGGCGCGCCTTCGGCGCTTCGAGGGGGACGGCGGCTTGGGCCGGCGGAGCCGGGCCCTCGACGCCCCTGGATGAACTTCCCTTCGCTTGCTGCGCATCGCCGAAGCGGAGCATTGGTGACTCCCATGAAAACGGCGCCTGCTCGGCGCCGTTTTCGTTTGCTCATTTCATCAGTTGACTACTTGCCAGGTGCCATCCGGCTGGCGGCAGGCGGTGCCATAGACGGTGTCCGGGCGGCCGCCGACGGTGGCCTGCATGGTGTATTCGCGGCAGGGGGCGCCGCCGCGTTCGTAGGTGCGGGTGGGTGTCACGGCGAACTGGTTGCGGGTGTCGGGGTTGACCCACTGGCTGGACTGGCCGGTGGGCACGGTCTCGAACACCTGGGCGGTGCGCTGGCGGTCATTGCCGTCCATGGAGCGGCCCACATTGGCGCCGATGTTTGCGCCGATCAGCGCGCCCACCACCGTGGCTACGGTGCGGCCGCGGCCGCCACCGATCTGGGAGCCGAGCGCGCCGCCCAGCACCCCCCCGATCACCGTGCCTCCGGTTTCGTTCGGACCGCCAGGCGCAGCGCATCCCGCCAGGGCCAGCGACAGGGCACCCACCATCAACAGGGGAACAGGTCTGGAGAACTTCATTTGGATTCCTTTGTTGCAAACTGAAAAGATGAAACCGGTTCAGGCGCAGGCCCGCACTGCGGGGGCTTTGGCTGCACGGCGGCGTTGCCGCTCTGCGGTATCATTCGAGCGCGTTTGAGCGGGTGTAGTTCAATGGCAGAACGGCAGCTTCCCAAGCTTCATACGAGGGTTCGATTCCCTTCACCCGCTCCAATATCTTCTTCAGGCGCATCGCACGCCGACCCGGCAGCACCATCCGGGCATCCGCCCGATCTGCCAGTCTCCCAACTCCCTCCACACCCCCACCAGAGCAGGTCGCACAGGCTCGGCAACCACGCGTCGCCACGGCCAGCGTGCGTCGGCCCAACGGATTGGGGGTGTCCGTTTGTGCATGGTGGGGGCATGGGTGGCTTCCTTTCGTGAGGTTCACACGGACCTCACGATAGCCACGCGCCCACGCCGGGCGCGTAGGACAAAACCGCATTCCGCGGCCAGAAAAAAACCCCTGCCCGGGGACCGGAACAGGGGCCTTCGAAACGGCAAAGCCTCAGATGAGCGGCACGCCGGTCTTGGACTGGATGAATTCGCGCGTCACACCCGGTGCCAGTTCCACCAGCTTCAGGCCTTCGGGCGTCACGTCCATCACCTTGGGCAGGATCTTCAGATCTTCGGTGCCGTCCTTCTTCTTCGCGACGTGCTCCATCAGCACGATCACGCGCTTCACGCCGGCCACCAGGTCCATGGCACCGCCCATGCCCTTGACCATCTTGCCGGGAATCATCCAGTTGGCCAGATCACCTTCGGCGGTGACCTGCATGGCGCCCAGGATGGACAGGTTGATAAGCTGTCGTGGCTGCCGAAGATGCTGGAGCCCGGCAGCGTGGTCACGGTCTGCTTGCCGGCGTTGATCAGGTCGGCGTCCACCTCGTCTTCGGTGGGGAACGGGCCGATGCCGAGCATGCCGTTCTCGCTCTGCAGCCACACCTCCTTGTTGCCGGTGTGGTTGGCCACCAGCGTCGGAATGCCGATGCCGAGGTTCACATAGAAGCCGTCTTCGAGTTCGTGGGCCGCGCGCGCGGCCATCTGGTCTTGGTTCCAGGGCATATCAATCCTCCCGCCGGGCCGCCCCAAGGGCGGATTGCGCCCCCTCGGGGGGCAGTGAATACACGAAGTGATGAACGTGGGGGCTGCTCAT
>JALORL010000133.1 GCA_025458915.1 Hydrogenophaga sp. | reverse complement strand
AGTTTGACCATGTGGGCGCCGGCGCGCATGAGTTCGCTCGCGCTGCGCAAGGCCTGTTCGCGCGACTCGTGGTAACTGCCGAAGGGCAAGTCACCGATCACCCAGGCGGTGGCCTGCACCCGCTGCAGGCCGCGCACCACGCTGGCGGTGTGGTAGCACATGGTTTCCAGTGTGACGCCCACCGTGCTGGACAGGCCCTGGCACACCATGCCCAGCGAGTCGCCCACCAGGATGCACTCGACGCCGGCGGCGTCGGCCACGGCGGCGAAGGTGGCGTCGTAGGCGGTGAGCATGGTGATCTTTTCGCCGCGCTCCCGCATGTCCTGCAGGCGCGGCAGACTCACCGGCTTTCGCTGGGGCAGCGGCGAGGCCGAGGGCAGGGTGCCGTAAGGGGTTCCGGTGGGCTGGGAGGCGGTGGTTGCTGGGGTCATGGGAGTCCCTGGGGGCATGGGCCACAAATGAGGGGGCACTATATTCGATCCCGTTATGCTTGCGGCCATGAAACACCTCAGTGAATTCAGCGCCGGAGACCTGCGCGACCTGGCGCTCTCCGACGTGCGCCGCGCCCTCGCGGAAGACGTGGGCACTGGCGACCTCACCGCTGCGCTGGTCGATGGAACGCGGCGGGCGCGGGCGCGCATTCTGGCCCGTGAGGACGCCGTGATCTGCGGCACACCATGGGTCGACGCAGCCGTGCTGGCCTGCGACCCGCAGGCCCGGCTGACCTGGCGGGTGGGCGAAGGCCAGCGCTGCGCTGCCGACCAGGTGGTGCTGGAGATCGAGGGCCTGGCCCAGCCGCTGCTTACCGCTGAACGCACGGCTCTGAATTTCCTCCAGTTGCTGAGCGCCGTGGCCACCAAGACCGCGCAGTACGTGGCCACTGTGGCCGGCACCCGGGCGCAGATCGTGGACACGCGCAAAACCCTTCCCGGCCTGCGGCTGGCGCAGAAGTACGCGGTGACCACCGGCGGCGGCGTCAACCACCGGGTAGGCCTGTTCGACGCGGTGCTCATCAAGGAAAACCACATTGCCGCTGCGGGCGGTGTGGCCGCCGTGCTGCAACGGGTGCGCGATACGGCGCCGCAGGCCCGATTTGTGGAAATCGAGGTGGAAACGCTGGAGCAGCTGGACGAAGCGCTGGCTTGCGGTGCCACCATGGTGCTGTTGGACAACATGGATCTGGCCACCCTGCACGAAGCGGTGCGTCGCAACGCCGGGCGCGCGGTGCTGGAAATTTCCGGCGGCGTGAACCTTCAGACGGTGCGGGCCCTTGCAGAAACCGGCGTTGACCGCATCTCCATTGGTGGACTGACCAAAGACGTCAAGGCGACGGATTTTTCAATGCGCTTTGAAGCGTTGTGAGGTGACCCCATGAGCCAGGCCGCAGACATCATCGACGTTGAATACGAGCAGCCTGCCTGCCCGACGCAACATGCCTGGGCGCGCGTGCCGGTGGAGCCTGGACCGAAACAGCGCGCCGAGCTGAAGGAAAAAATCAGACGGTTGCTTCAGGAGCGCAACGCGGTGATGGTGTCGCACTATTACGTGCACCCCGACCTGCAGGACCTGGCCGTGGAGACCGGCGGCATCGTGAGCGATTCGCTGGAAATGGCGCGCTTCGGCCGCGACCACGCTGCGCAGACGCTGGTGGTCTCCGGTGTGCGCTTCATGGGTGAGACGGCCAAGATTCTGAGCCCGGAAAAAACCGTGCTCATGCCCGATCTCGATGCGAACTGCTCGCTCGATCTCGGCTGTCCGATCGATCGGTTCAGTGCCTTTTGCGATGCCCACCCCGACCGCACGGTGGTGGTGTATGCGAACACCAGCGCCGCCGTGAAGGCGCGCGCAGACTGGCTCGTCACCAGCAGCTGCGCGCTCGACATCGTGCGTGCGCTCAAGGACAAGGGCCACAAGATTCTCTGGGCGCCCGACAGGCACCTGGGCGGCTACATTCAGCGCGAGACCGGGGCCGACATGCTGATGTGGAATGGCTCGTGCATCGTGCACGACGAATTCAAGGCCTTTGAACTCGCCGCCTTGAAGAAGGCGCATCCACTGGCGAAGGTGCTGGTGCACCCGGAAAGCCCGGCCGATGTGGTGGCACTGGCCGATGCCGTGGGTTCCACCTCGGCCATCCTCAAGGCCGCGCGCGACATGGATGCCCCCGAGTTCATCGTGGCGACCGACAACGGCATGATGCACATGCTGCGCCAGCAGAACCCGGGCAAGGTGTTCATCGAAGCGCCTACCGCCGGCAACAGCGCCACCTGCAAAAGCTGCGCGCACTGTCCCTGGATGGCCATGAACGGCCTGGCCGGTGTGGCGCAGATGCTGGAAAAGGGTCTGAACCGCATCGCGGTGGACGCGGCGCTGATCGAGCGGGCACGGCTGCCGATCGACCGCATGCTGGCGTTTACGGCAGCGCACAGGACCGGGCAGGATGCCGGCGCGCTGGTGCCGAACATCGGGGCCGCCTGAGAGCGGTCCACGCACGAGCCGCAGCGAGTCCGTGCAGGACGCCCTTGATCGTCTGGTTAGCGACTGGGCTGGGCACAGCCATGTGCACGAGGTGGTGCTGTGCATCGACTTCGATGGTCAGCGCTGGTCGGCCTGTGCGGGGCACTGGCAGGGCGGGCCGGTCACGCCCCGCACGCCGCATTTCATCGCCTCGACTTCCAAGCTTTTTGCCACGGCCATGCTGCTGAGCCTGCAGGAGGATCGACGGCTCTCGCTGGATGACCCGGTGGCAGGTTTCTTCGGTCAGGGGGAACTGGCAGGCCTGCACCGCTGGCGCGGGCAAGACCTGACCGGGCAGATCACCCTGCGCCATCTGTTGGCACACCGCTCGGGCTTGCCGGACTACTTCGAGGGAAAACGGCTTGACGGCTCCCGGTTTGCCGAACGCCTGCTGGCCGGGCATGACCTGTCCTACGGCTGGCCGCAAGTCCTGCACTGGACACGCGAGTAGATGCGGCCCCATTTCAGGCCGGGACAGGGCCGGCGTGCGCGTTACTCGGACAGCAATTTCTACCTGCTCGGCGAAGTCATCCGGCGCGTCAGCGGCGGTTCGCTGGAGGAGGCGCTGGCCGCCCGGGTGACCGGCCCCCTGGGCCTGGAGCACACCGCCTTCTACCGCACCGGCTTGCCTGCGTTGCCGCTGCGCCAAGGCGAACGCCAGCTGCAAATGCCGCTGGCCATGGCGTCCATGCCGGTCGACGGTGGCGTGGTGTCGACCGCGCAGGACATGCTGACTTTCACACAAGCCCTGTTTGGCGGCCGCTTCTGCGCTGCGAAGACGCTGGCCGGGCTGCAGGACTGGTGCCGGGTTTTTTTTCCATTGCAGGCGGGCGCGGGATTGCTGCGCTTTGCCCTGCCACGCTGGCTGCTGCTGGGGCGGCGTTATCCCCCGTTGCTGGGGCACTCGGGCATTTCGGGGGCCTTCGCCTTTCATTGCCCCGAGTGGCGCTGCACCTTGACGGGAACCGTCAACCAGATCGACGGCCGGGCACGCCCGTACCGGCTCATGCTGCAGGCGCTGGACATCCTGGGCCGGGCACGCTGATCCGCTCAGCGCGCCGGCGGCACCAGCACCGTTGGCTTCGCTTCCGGCAACAGTGCGGGATGGTCGCGGCTGAAGTGCAAGCCGCGGCTTTCGCGGCGCATCATGGCCGACATCACGATCAGGTCGGCCACCTGCACCAGGTTGCGCAGTTCCAGCAGGTCGCGCGTGACGTGGAACTGGGCGTAAAAGTCGTTGATTTCGCTCTGCAGCAGGGTGATGCGGTGCGCGGCGCGTTCCAGGCGCTTGTCGGTGCGCACGATGCCCACGTAGTCCCACATGAAGCGGCGCAGTTCGTCCCAGTTGTGGGAAATTACCACCTGCTCGTCGGAGTCGGTGACGCGGCTGTCGTCCCAGGCAGGCAAGCTGGGAACTGCCACGACCGCGCTGGCGCGGATGGCTTCCACCGCGGCCTTGGCGAACACCATGCACTCGACCAGCGAGTTGCTGGCCAGGCGGTTGGCGCCGTGCAGGCCGGTGCAGGTGGTCTCGCCCACGGCGTACAGGCCGGCGATGTCGGTCTGTCCGGTGAGGTCGGTCACCACACCACCGCAGGTGTAATGCGCGGCTGGCACCACGGGAATGGGCTCGCGCGTGATGTCGATGCCCAGCTCGGCACACCGCGCCAGGATGTTGGGAAAGTGTTCCTCCAGAAAAGCGGCCGGCTGGTGCGAGATGTCCAGGTACACGCAGTCCAGACCGTGCTTTTTCATCTCGTAGTCGATGGCGCGGGCGACCACGTCGCGCGGGGCCAGTTCGGCGCGTGGGTCATGGTCCGGCATGAAGCGGTGGCTGCCCAGGCGCGGCGGCAGCTTGAGCTGGCCGCCTTCGCCGCGCACGGCCTCGGTGATCAGGAAGCTCTTGGCATGGGGGTGGTACAGGCAGGTGGGGTGGAACTGGATGAATTCCATGTTGCCCACGCGGCAGCCGGCGCGCCAGGCGGCAGCAATGCCGTCGCCGGTCGCGGTGTCGGGGTTGGTGGTGTAGAGGTACACCTTGCCGGCGCCGCCGGTGGCCACGATGGTGTGGGCGGCGCTGAAGGTGATGACTTCGTCGGCTTCTTCGTCCAGTATGTAGGCACCGAGGCAGCGGGGCGTGCTGTCGGGCGCGTGCGGCAGCCTGCGGTCGGTGATGAGGTCGACCAGCATGTGGTGTTCGAACAGCGTGATGCCCGGTGTGGCGCGCACGCGGTCGATGAGCGTGGCCTGTACGGCGGCACCGGTGGCGTCGGTGGCGTGCACGATGCGGCGGTGGCTGTGGCCACCTTCGCGGGTGAGGTGAAGTGCCCCTTTTTCGGTGGAGAAAGGCACCCCCAGTTCGCGCAGCCAGGCAATGGCAGCAGGGGCGTTTTCCACCGCAAACCGGGTGGCCTCCAGGTCGCACAGGCCGGCACCGGCCACCAGCGTGTCTTCCACGTGCGAAGCCACGCTGTCGCCTTCGGCCAGCACGGCGGCAATGCCACCCTGTGCCCAGTTGCTGGAGCCATCTTCGACCTGGCGCTTGGTGACCACCGCCACGCGGTGGGTGCTGGCCAGGTGCAGCGCGGCCGTGAGTCCGGCCAGGCCGCTGCCGATGATGAGGACGTCGAAGCGGTGCGGGTTGGTCATGGGCGAGTGGCGAAAGGGGGATGGGCCGGCAAGGGGCCAGTGGCAGCCGGATTCAGGCCTGTGGGGTGTAGGCCAGGCGCACGTAGATCGGTGCAAATGCTTCGGCCTGGGTGAGCTCGATCAGGGTTTCCTTGGCCAGTTCCAGCATGGCAATGAAGGTCACCACCAGCACCGGTGCGCCCTTTTCGGGATCGAACAGCTCGCCAAATTCCACGAACTTGCGGCCCTGCAGCCGGCGCAGCACGATGCTCATGTGTTCCCGCACCGACAGTTCCTCCCGGCTGATGCGGTGGTGCTGCACCAGCTTGGCCCGTTTCAGGATGTCGCGCCAGGCGCTTTGCAGGTCGAGTACGTGCACATCGGGAAAACGCGGGGCCAGGGACTGCTCGACATACACCTGTGCCTTGAGGAAGTCGCGTCCATACTGCGGCAGGTCGGCCAGGCGCTGGGCGGCCAGCTTCATCTGCTCGTATTCCAGCAGACGGCGCACCAGCTCGGCGCGGGGATCTTCGGCTTCTTCGCCCTCGGCCGTCTTCTTGGGCGGCAGCAGCATGCGCGACTTGATCTCGATCAGCATGGCGGCCATCAGCAGGTATTCGGCCGCCAGCTCCAGGTTGCTGGCGCGAATTTCGTCCACGTAGCTGAGGTACTGGCGGGTCACTGCAGCCATCGGGATGTCGAGGATGTTGAAGTTCTGCTTGCGGATCAGATACAGCAACAGGTCCAGCGGGCCTTCGAAGGCTTCCAGGAAGATCTGCAGGGCGTCCGGCGGAATGTAGAGATCGCGCGGCAGGGTGAACAGCGGTTCACCGTAGAGCCGGGCCAGGGCCACGTGGTCGACTACGCTCGGCAGGACTGTGTCCAAGCCTTCGGGCGGATCGTCGAGCGTGGTGGGCTCCTGGCTCATGGGGCACGAGGCCGTGGGGGCGCGGGCCTCAGGCGTGGTCGGAGCGCGTCTGGTAGACGTAGGCCGGCTGGGGCACCTCGGCGGCATCGGCCTGTGCCTGGTGTTCGCGGTCGATCTGCTTGTCCCACAGCAGGGCGCGGCCCTCGCGCTGCTCGTTTTCCAGGCTGGGCTTTTCGGTCTTGAGCTGCTGCAGGAACTGGGTGGCGTCGGAGGTGTAGTGCGGGCGGGCGAAGATCGACATGGTGGGCTTTGCCAGACAAAGACGAAGATTTTACCGGGGTGCTGCGGGCCGGCCGGTCTGCCCCGGGGTCTCCCGCCGCTGGGTGGGGGTGTCTGTCAGGTGGCAGACGCCAGAGGTTCCACTGCTCGGCTGTGCCAGTTGAGCACCGTCTTGTGCACCCGCATGCGCGGGGCCAGGTCTTCGAACTCGTTGCGCACGACATCGGCGGCAAAGTCGGCCATGAAGTGCGACTTGAGCACGGCCCGGGCCCGGTCCACGCCGATGTCCTCATAGGGCACCGACGACAGCACCAGAAAGCCGTCGGAAGGGATGCGGCCGGCCTGCATGTTGGCGCGGATGATGCC
>JALORL010000132.1 GCA_025458915.1 Hydrogenophaga sp. | reverse complement strand
AGCAGACCGCTGGTGACTTCGCCGATCGTGTCGCCCTGCAGGTTCTGCAGTTCGGTGTGGTCACGCACCGGCACCCGCTCCAGCGCCACCAGACCGACCCGCTGGCGGGAGATCGGCTGGGTACCGTCGAGCTGCGCGAGCACGGTGTCGGCGCCGGGGAAACCGCCGGCCCGCGCGCCGCCGGTGCGGCGCACTTTCTGCATGGCCCAGTTCAGGGCCGCCTCCACCGGCGTGGTGGTGGTGTCGATGTCGTTGCCATACAGGCACAGGCCGGCCTCCAGGCGCAGAGAATTGCGTGCGCCCAGACCCACCGGCATCACCTCGGGCTGGGCGAGCAGCGCACGGGCCAGGCCTTCGGCGCGGTCACCCGGTACAGAGATCTCGAAACCATCTTCGCCGGTGTAGCCGCTGCGGGTGATGAACAGGTCGGCACCCTCCCAGGTGAAGGCCGCACCGGTCATGAACACCAGGTTTTCGGTGCCGGGCACCAGCCGCTGCAGAGCGGAGACGGCCAGCGGGCCCTGCAGGGCCAGCAGACCGCGGTCGGGCAGGGGCTCCACCTTGCACAGCGCGCCGATGGTGGCCTGGATGTGCGCAATGTCGCCCACCTTGCAGGCGCCGTTGACGATCAGGAACAGGTCGTCGCCGCGGTTGACGAACATGAGGTCGTCGATGATGCCGCCGGCTTCGTTCAGCAGCAGGCCGTAGCGCTGCTTGCCCACGCCCAGGCCCACCACGTCCACCGGCATCAGGGTTTCGAGCGCGGCGGCCGCGTCTTCCCCGATGAGGCGCAACTGCCCCATGTGGGACACATCGAACAAGCCGGCCGATGCGCGGGTGTGGTGGTGTTCCTGCAGCACGCCCATCGGGTACTGCACGGGCATGGAGTAGCCGGCAAACGGCACCATGCGGGCGCCCAGTTCCAGGTGCAGCGCGTGCAGCGGGGTCTGGAGCAGTTCGGTGTCAAGAGGTGGCACGGCGGACTTTCAAGGCGTTGAAATGGGCAGAACCCGCAGGCGGGTGTCACGGATCATCCGTGTCTGCCCCGCTGTCCGCTTTACCTGAGAGATTCATGCGGGCGATGCCGCACTTGCTCCTTCGGTGGGCCGCGAACAAGTGCTTGCGGCCTCTCTCCAGGGGGGTCCACCGCCGCTGGGGCGGTGTTTGCCAGTCCTTTTGCCTGAGCGTTCAGGGCGGGTTGCTCGCAACCCGCCTCCTGCGCCTTCGGCGAACCCGCAGGTGAGCCCTGCGCGTTTCTCTCCTGACAAACGCAGATTCTAACGGCAGCGCCGGCTGCAGCGGGCGGTTTTCAGGCCGTGCGCAGGGCCATCAGACGATCGCGCGCGTGCTGCAGGTGCTCGCGCAGGGTGTACCAGCGGTCGGCGTAGCGGTCTGGAAGCTCCATGTCGGCCACCTGGCGCTCCAGGGCGTCCAGACGCGACAGCACCGCCCGCAGGGCCGCAGGGTCGGTGGCCGTGATGCCAGCCAGATCCTGTTCGAGGAACTTCAGGTCGCCGTAGAAGTGCTGCAGCGCAGCGTCCACCCGCCATTCGATGTAGCGCGGCGCCCGCAGCAGCAGCAGCGCCCCCAGCAGGCCGATGGGCAGCACCGCAAACAGGACCAGCTGCACCCATTGCGCGGTGCCATACGGCAGCAGCGTCTCCATCCAGGGCCGCAGGCTCTGGGCATGCCGCAAGGCGATGGGCGACACCGGGTAGTCGCTGCCCAGGATGGTGGGGTACAAGCCCTGGCCCTCCAGGAATCCCGACATCACGTGCAGCTCGCCTGCCACGTCCAGCAGGGCGCGCTGGGTCGCCGGGTGCAGGCCGGGACGCACCAGCAAGTGGGTCTGGGTCACCATGGTGGGGAGGTCTGCTGGCGGCAGATTGCTGCGCAACTCGATGGAGCCTTGCGGCATGACCAACGCACGCAGGTGGGGCGAGCGGGCGCCCAGCGCGCCTGCCCGATCCACTCCCAGGATGTGTACCTGGTCCATGCGTGCCAGGGCGTTGGCGGTCTGGGACTCGCCGGTGGCCACATGCACCACTGCGTCCACGTCGCCCTCGGCCAGGGCGGCAATCGCGTCCTCGCCCACTTGCTCGGAGAGCGTCACCTCGGTCAGCGGAATGCGTGCGTGGGCCAGCAGCAGCTCGGCGGCCAGTCGGTTGGAGGAGTCTGGCACCGATGTGGCGATGCTTCGTCCGCGGAGGTCGGCCAGGCTCTGCACGCCGCGGCGGGCGAACACCCACACGATTTCATGACCCACCACGGCCAGTGCCTGCACGCCAGGGCCTTGCTCCACATACAGCCCCTGGGCAAACGCAACGTCGATCGCCGGGTCACCCCCGACCATGCGCTGCATCGGATCCTGGGGGCGCGGGTGCGTGACGATGTCGACCTGCAGGCCCAGGTGTTCCAGCCGCGCCGCATAGGTGCGCGCCAGTTGCAGGTAGCTGCTCTGAGCTGGTCCGGTACCGATGACGATGCGGCGCGGCGGCAGCGGGTCCCACAGCCGGGTGACGGCCGCCAGCAGCAGGGCCAGTGCCAGCACGATGGGCAGGTACAGCAGCCACCAGCGGCGGCGGTAGAGCAGCAGCAGTTTCATCGGCCGCGGTACCCCCGGATGCGCGAGCGCACGAACGCCACATGCTGTTGCAGGGTGTACCAGCGCTGTGCCAGTTCCTGCGGCAGCCTGATGGAAGCAATGGCCTGTTCCATCTCCCGCAGGCGCGCGTTGATGCGGCTCATCTGCAGGCCGCCCACGTCCACGGCGTTGTTGACCAGGTCGTTCTCGATGAACTTGAGTTCGCCGTACCAGCGCGTGACCCGGCTCTCCAGGCGCCAGCGCACCCAGGCGGGAATCAGCAGAAACAGCAGGGCGGCCAACAGCCCCAGCGGAAGACAGATGATCAGCAGGCGCTGCAGCACCTGCGCCCACCAGAACGGGAGGAAATTCTCGAGACCGCCGAGGCCGCGCAACAGCACATCGCGTGCCTCTGGCGCAGATGGGAAATCGCTTGACCGCAAGGACGGAAATTCACCCGCACGGTGAAACGGACCAGCCTGGCTGTGAATCTCCACCGCGACGGCCGTGGCAACCCGCTTGAGGGCTGGTGGGAGGTCCTGCCGAACCAGCAGGTGTGCGGGCGTTGTCAGCAATGGAATGTCGGAACGGGGCAGGTCGGGCCCCAGGGCTTCCTGTGGCAGCAGACGGTTCTCCAGGTAGTTGTTGCGTTCGGCCAGGGCGGCAGTGCGCTGCAGGACAGCCAGGGTCGCGTCCGGGTTCCTGAGCAGGTTCATGATCCCCGGCGAGCTGACCGAGGCCACCATGAACACTGCGTCTACCTCGCCGCGCGACAGCGCCTCGCTGGCGGCCACGCCGCTGAGGTCCGACCAGACCAGTTCGGTCAGGGCGATGCGCTGCTGCAGCAGCAGGCGCTCCAGCAGAACCCGGTGTCCGCTTTGCGGCGGACCGGCAGCGACCCGCAGCCCTGCAAGCTGCAGCAGCGACTGGATGGGCGGGTTGCGGCTGAACAGCCACAGGGCCTCGATGTCCACGCTGGCCAGGCTCTGGACACTGTTCTGGCGGTCGTCCTCGCTGGTCGGAGACGACCAGCCGAAGCCGCCTTGCACCAGGGCCAGGTCGGTTTTCGGCGGGGAGGCCTGCAGGCGACGCAGGTTTTCCGACGACCCTTGCGAGTCTTCAATGACCAGTTCAATGCCGCGGCGCGCAAACGCCTGCGCGTAGCGTTCGGCATACACGCGGTAGGCGCCGTCGGGCAGGCCGGAACTGATGGTGAGCCGCGTGGGCGGCATCGGGAACAGCCACATCCAGATCACCACTGCCAGCGCCATCAGCGCCAGGGCCAGAGGCAGGCGGATCAGCAGCCAGCGGTGTTGGTACAGGGCGGCGGAGTTCATGGCGACCGGCGGGATCGAAGGCCACAGAATACGGCAAGCTTACGTTTTGCAACGCCTTTTTCGGCGGACATCCCCCCAACCGGTGGGGCACCAGCGAAAAAAAAGGCCGCTCAAAGCGGCCCTGGGAGGGAGGGTTGCGGATCACATGCCCGCGTAGTTCGGGCCGCCCCCACCCTCGGGGGTCACCCACACGATGTTCTGGGTCGGGTCCTTGATGTCGCAGGTCTTGCAGTGCACGCAGTTCTGGGCATTGATCTGCAGCCGGTCGGTGTTGTCTTCGTTCTTCACGTACTCGTACACGCCGGCCGGACAGTAGCGGCTCTCGGGCCCGGCGTACTTGGCCAGGTTGATGTTCACCGGCACGCTGGCGTCCTTGAGCGTGAGGTGGGCCGGCTGCTGTTCTTCGTGGTTGGTGTTGGACACGAACACGCTGGAGAGTTTGTCGAAGGTGAGCTTGCCGTCGGGCTTGGGGTAGCTGATCTTCGGCATCTCGGCGGCCGGGCGCAGCTTCACATGGTCGGGCGTGGTGTTGTGCAGCGTCCAGGGCGGGTTGCTCACGCCCACCTTCGGCAGGAACCAGTGCTCCACCCCGGTCATGAGCTTGCCCAGGGTGGGGCTCTTCTTGAACCAGTTCTTGAAGTTGCGGTAGGTCCACAGCTCCTGGTGCAGCCAGCTCTGCTCGTACTTCTGTGTGAAGGCACTAAGCTCGTCGCTGCTGCGGCCGGCCGCCACAGCGTCGAACGCGGCCTCAGCGCACAGCATGCCGCTCTTGATGGCCGCGTGGCTGCCCTTGATGCGTGCGGCGTTCAGGAAGCCGGCGTCACAGCCCACCAGCGCACCGCCCGGAAACGTGAGCTTGGGCAGGGCCTGCGGCGTGCCGTTGTTGAGTGCGCGGGCGCCGTAGCCCAGGCGCTTGCCGCCTTCAAGGTGGGCCTTGATGCTGGGGTGGGTCTTCCAGCGCTGCATTTCCTCGAACGGGGACATCCAGGGGTTCTGGTAGTCCAGGCCGATCACGTAACCCAGTGTGACCTTGTTGCCTTCCAGGTGGTACAGGAAGCCGCCACCGAAGGCGTCGTCGTTGAGCGGCCAGCCGGCGGTGTGCACCACCAGCCCCGGCTTCGCCTTGTCGGCCGGCACTTCCCACAGTTCCTTGATGCCGATGGCAAAGGTTTGAGCGTCCTTGCCTTCGGCGAGCTTGTACCTGGCCAGCAACTGCTTGCCCAGATGACCGCGCGCGCCTTCGGCGAACACGGTGTACTTGGCGTGCAGCTCCATGCCGATCTGGAAACTCTCCATCGGCTCGCCGTCCTTGCCCACGCCCTGGTTGCCGGTGGCCACGCCCTTGACCGAGCCGTCGTCGTTGTAGAGCACTTCCGCAGCGGTGAAGCCGGGGAAGATTTCAACACCCAGCGCCTCGGCCTGCTCGCCGAGCCACTTGGTGACCGCACCCAGGCTGATCACGTAGCAGCCGTGGTTGTCGAAGTTGCGGGGCATCAGCCAGTCGGGGGTGCGGGTGGCGCCGGTCTCGGACAGCACCAGCAGGTCGTCGCCGGTGACGGGCTGGTTCAGCGGCGCACCCAGCTCCTTCCAGTTCGGGAACAGTTCGGTGATGGCCCTGGGGTCCATGACCGCTCCGCTCAGGATGTGGGCGCCCGGCTCGGAACCTTTTTCGAGCACGCACACGTTGATCTCGCTGCCTTTCTCGGCCGCCAGCTGCTTGAGGCGGATGGCGGTGGACAGTCCTGCCGGGCCTGCACCCACCACCACCACGTCGTACTCCATGGCTTCACGCGGGCCGTAGGTGCTCAGGATTTCTTGAGGGGTCATGTCGGGGTCTCGCTGGGATGGTTGTGGCAGCCGCGTGGCGGCTCCCTGGGTGGCGGACGGAGCGGCACCTGGGCGGTGCGCAGTGGCCACGGCTATCGCGGGCGTGACGGATTTTAGTGGCCGATACGGGAGAATCGCTGTCGCGTCTGCCGCAGTTGTGCCCCTCAGACGCGCTTTTGAGGAGAACCCCCTAATGTCCTACAGCCTCGACCTTTCCGGCCGGGTGGCCCTGATCACTGGCGCCTCTGGCGGGCTCGGTGAACAGTTCGCCCGCACCCTGGCCCGCGCCGGCGCCGCCGTGGTGCTGGCCAGCCGCCGCACCGACCGTCTCATGGCGCTGCGTGCGCACATCGAGGCCGAAGGCGGTGATGCCCACGTGGTGGCGCTGGACGTGACCGATCTCGCGTCCATCCGCGCCGCGGTGGCGCACGCCGAAACCGAGGTGGGAGCCATCGACATCCTGATCAACAACTCGGGGGTGAGCACCACGCAGCGCCTGCAGGACGTGACCGAGGAAGACTACGACTTCATCTTCAACACCAACACCCGCGGTGCCTTCTTCGTGGCGCAGGAAGTGGGCAAGCGCATGCTGGCCCGGGCCAAGGGTGCAGCACCCGGTACCTTTGTGGGCGGGCGCATCGTCAACATCGCCTCCATGGCTGGCCTCAAGGTGTTGCCGCAGATCGGCGTGTACTGCATGAGCAAGGCCGCCGTGGTGCAGATGACCAAGGCCATGGCGGTGGAATGGGGCAAGTTCGGCATCAACGTCAACGCCATCTGCCCCGGCTACATCGATACGGAAATCAACCACCACCACTGGCAGACCGAGCAGGGCCAGAAGCTCATCAACATGCTGCCGCGCAAGCGCGTGGGCCAGCCGGCCGACCTGGACGCGCTGCTGGTGATGCTGTGCGCCAACGAAAGCCA
>JALORL010000131.1 GCA_025458915.1 Hydrogenophaga sp. | reverse complement strand
ACTTCGTGATGTTGGGGTCCTTTCGGGTGCTGTTCGCAACCGACTTCCAGTGGTCGCGCTGAGATATCAAAACAACATTCAGGTAATACGGATCAACGCAGGGCGACGGTAGTAGCGCCGTCATAGCCTGGTTGCAAGTCGCTTCAATCTCCAGAACACCCGTTCTGCCAATCTGCTTGAAGCCGCCATACATCGCGACCAACACAGTGCCAATCGGCAGCAGATCGAGGTGCGTCTCGGCCAAAGCCAGATCGGTGACACATTCATCGGTGGTGACAACGCCTCCGTCGTTCAGATCAAGCGTCTTGACCCATGGCACGTGACCACCTTCGAAGTAGGCCGGCGTGTCGCGCGCTGGAGTCGTCCCAGATTTGGTTTGAAAGATGTCACCCAGTCGTTCGACAGGCCAGACCGGGTCGATGAACACACTGGGACGATACCCTGCAAGAACTTGACGGGCTCCGTCGATGACCTTCTGGTAGCCCTCGATCTCGGCGACGATCTGCTGCTGCACTTCGAGAGGCGGGAGGGGGATTTGAAGCATCTCAACGTCACTTGAGTTGATGCTTGGGTAAGCCCCTTTTCCACTCATACCGATCATCGTCGCTACGCATGGATCACTACGCAAGAGCCAGATCAAATAGCCAGGAAGAACCTTTTCCGCCTTCGCGCGGAGCACCGAAAAGCCAGTAGAGGCCACTGCACTTGAAGGTGGATTTCTCAGCAGCGAAAACGCACGGAGGTTAGGCCTGACCGTAGATAGCAGTACATCCAAGTGACGAACCTTGCGACGTGCCCGGCTCGGCGCTTCAGTACCAGCGGTAGGCGTTCCACCAAGAAAGTTTCCGGTCACGTTCTCAACTGCGGCGATATCGATGTATTCAAAGTTCGAATCACCAAACTCAACCGCCGGGTCGATTGACTCGGGGTTGATCTCGCAAATGTCACGAAGAAAAGCCAAGGGGAAGACATTGTTCGCCACAGATGCGACCAGATACCGCTCCCCACTCAAATTGAAATCCCCACCCTCACCAATCCGGCCACGCGCCACCGCCTGCGCCATCACCCCATCGCACTCAAACGACTGGGGTGCCGTGATCCAGCTGCGCAGCAAGCGCGCCGCCTCGGGCAAGTCGCTGTTCGCCACCGCGCGCCGCTGGGCACCCAGATTGAAGCCGTCGTTGCCCACCTTCACCTGACCACAGCCACCAGGCTGCTTTCCACCAGCATCTTGCGCAGGGCTTTGTAGGCGGTGCCGCTCTGGAAAATGATGCCTTCTGGCACCACGATGGCGGCGCGGCCCGTGGCCGTGAGGTGCTCGGCCATGTAGTCCACGAACAGCACCTCGCTGCGGGTGGCTTGCACCGAAAAGCGTTTGTGCGGTTTGATCCCGCCCTTGGGGGACATGAACGGCGGGTTGGCCAGGATCACGTCGGCCAGCTCGTTCCACTTGTCGTCCTGGGTGAGGGTGTCGTACTCCACCACATGCGGGTCGGCAAAGCCGTGCAGGTACAGGTTCACCAGGCTCAGGCGCACCATGTCGGGCGAGATGTCGTAGCCCTTGATGCTGCTGGCCAGACGGGTGCGTTCGTCCGGTGTGAGGAGGTCACCCGGAAACTTGGAATCCGGCGAAGTGTTGGCTTTGAGGATGTGTTTCCAGGCCGAGATCAGGAAGCCGGCGGTGCCACAGGCCGGGTCCAGGATGGTGTCGGTCTTCTGTGGGTCGAGCACTGCGACCATGAAGTCGATGATGTGGCGCGGCGTGCGGAACTGGCCTGCGTCGCCCTGGCTGCCCAGCACGCTTAGCAGGTACTCGAAGGCATCGCCCAGACGTTCGGAATGGTCGTAGGTGAAGCCGTTGATTTCCTTCAGGAAGCTCTTGAGCGTCTCCGGGTCCCGGTAGGGCAGGTAGGCGTTCTTGAAGATGTCGCGAAACAGCTCGGGCACGCCGGGGTTCTCGCGCATGCTCTGAATGGCTTCACTGTAGAGCGCCAGCACCTCGAACCCGCCCAGGCTGGGCGCCATGAGCTGCGACCAGCTGAAGCGGGCAAAAGTACCGGCAAAGAAGGTGCGGACCCCGCCCAGTTCCTCGGCCTCGGCGTCCATGTCGTCCATGAACTTGTAGATGAGCGCGATGGTGATCTGCTCGACCTGGGATTTCGGGTCGGGCACTTTGCCGACAAGGATGTCTCGGCAGTTGTCGATGCGGCGTTTGGTGTCGGCGTCAAGCATGGAAATCGAGGGAAATGCGCACGGTTGGGCTCCGGTGGAGACCAGCCGGTCTACATGAATTGGTTGAGGGGTACGTAGTCTTTGACGTACTCGGGGATGCGGGTGCGCCAGGCGGGCGGAACGGCCTTGAAGTCGCTCATGCCGAAAGACGGGTAGACGTAGAGCGAGTTGAGGCTCTTGGTCTCGATGATGTCGCGCAGGCGGTGATCGGTGGCGTAGGCCTTGAAGTAGTACTTCATGGCCTGCACGGCGCTGGCAGTGGAGTCGGCGTGGAAGCCGGTGGCGTTTTGCTGGTCCAGCAGGAACTTCTCGAATTCTTCTTCGAGCAGTTCGTCCTTGCTTTTGAAGCCGGTGATGAGCCCGAAGGCCTTTTCCAGAATCTCGCGCAGGCCCAGGCGGCGGTCCACACCCGCCGCGCGGCGCAGTTTGTCGAGATTGAAATACTCGTTGGGTTTGTCGAACAGCTCGGTCGCGATGTAGTCGATGGCTTGATCCCATTGCCCGTCGGTCACGCGCTGGACCACCACTGGGTCGGCCTTGACAGTGTCCTCGAATTTCTCGAAGAACATGCGGTCCACCTTCATGCCCTGGAAGCCGATCTGTGTTTCTTCCTGGGCGGCGATGGCGTCGGGCGCAGTGTGGTGGTAGTGGGCAGATTCATCAGGTCCGCCTCCACCCCCTCCACCGCCGCCGGTGTCGCCACCCTCTCCGCCTTTGGGGCATGCCGTCACTCGGGGGAGCTGCAGAACTTCGTCGTAGTTGTATTTCTCTTCGAAGTATTCGCAGGTGGCAAAGAAGTCGAACAGCTTGTAGGCGGTCTTGTGGGGATGCTCGACCTGGCCTTTCAGCGTTTCGTCCTGCAGCTGTTCGCGAAAGTCGTGCTTGCGGGTGCCGCGCCCCTTTATCTGTACAAACTCCGATGGCGAAAACACGGGGCGCATCAGCGCAAGGTTGAGCAGGTCGGGACAGTCGTAGCCCGTGGTCATCATGCCCACGGTGACGCAAACACGGGTTTTGCTGGTTTTGTAGGTGGGGAGCCCGTTGGCCGATCCAAGCAGGTTGTTGTTGGTGAAGTTGATGGTGAACTGCTGCGCGTCCGGAATGCTGGACGTGACCTGAACAGCAAAGTCGGACTGATAGCGCCCCGGAAACATCGCGTCGGCCAGCTCGTTGAGGATTTGGGTGAGTTTGGTGGCGTGTGCCTGACTGACGGCGAACACGATGGTCTTGCCGAATTCGGCACTGATGGGATCGCGCAAGCCGTGTTCCAACAGCGTCTTGCAGAACAGGCGATTGGTGGGATCGGAAAAGAACTTCTTCTCAAAGTCCTTTTGCTTGAAGCGCTGCTCGGCCAATTGTTCGCCCTGTGGGTTGTCGCTGACGACCACCGCGGCATACCCCTGTTCCGACAACAGCTTGGTGGTGACCTCCGTGCGCGCATCGACCACACGCGGGTTGATGAGGAAACCCTCTCGAACACCGTCAAGCAGTGAATATCGGAACGTGGGATCGCCGGACTCGCACCCGAACGTGCGATATGTGTCCAGAAGAAGGCGGCGCTCTGTCTCACGGGGATCGCTGGTGGTGGGCTTGCTCGCGTCGAACTGCTTGAGATAGTCCTTGGGCGTGGCTGTCAGCCCCAGCTTGTAGCCGACAAAGTACTCAAACACTGCACGTGCGTTCCCGCCGATGGAACGGTGCGCCTCATCCGAGATGACCAGATCAAAGTCAGTAGGCGAGAACTGTTTGTACTTGCTGTTGAACAGCAGCGTCTGCACCGTCGTCACTACGATCTCGGCCTTGCGCCAATCGTCGCGGTTTTCCTTGTAAATGGTGGACTTGAAGTCGTTCTTCAGCAGGAAAACGAATGCCTTGTTGGCCTGATCTTCCAGTTCAAGCCGATCAACCAGAAACAGCACGCGACGGGCATTGCCCGTTCGGAGAAAGAGCTTGATGACCGCCGCCGAAGTGAGCGTTTTCCCAGTCCCCGTTGCCATCTCAAAGAGGAACCTTGTGGCCCCTGCTTTGACCTCGCGCTGAATCGCTTGGGCCGCGCGTTGTTGATAGGAGCGCATGAAGCGCAATCGGTGTTTCTCAACAAAGGCTGGACGAAGCGACTCGTCCTGCCAGCCCGCCTCTGCGTCGTACTGCGGCATCTGTGTCCGCGCGATGTAGTCCAGCGTGACGTCTTCACTCACCAGTCGTTTGGGATCTGGCTGGAACTTCTGATAGCCCTTGATCGCGTCTGGCGCAGGGAAAGATGTGATGACCTGCGGATTGCCTTGTTGCAAGTCCCACAGGTAGTGGAGATTGCCGTTGCTCAGGATGACAAAACGGCAGTTCTGCGATTTGGCGTACTTGCGGGCCTGTTCCTTGCCGATCAGCGGATTCTTGCCCTCGGCTTTGGCCTCCAACACGACCAGCGGAAACCCATTGGCGTCCAGCAAGAGGAAGTCCACAAAGCCGTTACCGGAGGTCTCAAAGTCGTTGCCCAGTGCGTCAACCTGCAGCTGCGTCAGCTTGACATTGGGCTCCAGCACCACATTGGCTTTGCCTTGTGCGTCATCAAAGAAGCGCCAACCCGCCGCCTCCAGCAGCTTGTTGATCTTGATTCGGGCCTGGGCTTCCTTCACTGACATTCGGTCAATGTGAAGGATCAATAACCGCGCGCCGGATCCACCAGCCCGGCCACGGTTTCGCCGCGCATCATCGCCAGCATCTTGCCGGCGATCTGCGCAATGCTTTCGTCGCGCAGCGTGCGGGCCGAGGTGTGCGGCGTCACGGTGACCTTGGGGTGGGTCCAGAACGGGTGGCCTTCGGGCAGGGGTTCGGTGCGAAACACGTCCAGTGTGGCGCCGGCCATGTGGCCACTCGCCAGCAGCGCCAGCAGATCTTCTTCCACCAGGTGCGCGCCGCGCGCCACGTTGATGAAGTAGGCGCCGGGCTGCAGCAGGGACAGCGTGCGGCGGTTGAGGATGTCGGCGGTGTCGGGCGTGAGCGGCAGCAGGTTCACCAGCACGCGGCAGGAAGTCAGGAAGGCGTCGAAGCCTTCCGCACCGCTGTGGCCTTGCACGCCTTCGATCTGCTTGGGGGTGCGGCTCCAGCCGTGCACGGGAAAGTCGAACACCGTGAGCGCGCGCGCCACGCGCTCGCCCAGCACGCCCAGGCCCATCACGCCCACGGGGTAGTCGGCCCGCAGGCGCGGCTTGCGGTACGACCACTTGCCCGCCTGCACGTCGGCCTCGTAACCGTCGAATTCGCGAAAGTGGCGGATCACGGCGTGGCACACGTACTCGGCCATCTGCACCGACATGCCGGCGTCGTCGAGCCGCACCACCTGACAGCCCAGGGGCAGGCGCAGCTTCATCAGTGCGTCCACGCCGGCGCCGATGTTGAACAGGGCTTTCAGCTTTGGCTGTTCGTCGAGGAACGCCTGGGGCGGTGCCCACACCACGGCGTAGTCGGCCGGCGGCTCGCCGGGCGTCCAGTTGCGCACGGTGGCGCCGGGCAGCGCGGCTTTGAGGCCCGCCTCCCAGGGCTCGGGTTTGGTCTGGGACAGGCAGAGGGTGATGTTCAGCGGCGTGGTCATGTCGACGAGCTTATCAACCCCTGCGGTCGGGCGCCGTCACGCGGCCACCAGCCGCAGCAGTTCTGCGCCCTCGTTCACCTGGTCGCCGGGCGCGTACAGCAGTTCTTCCACGGTGCCGTCGGCCGGAGCGGCGATGGTGTGCTCCATCTTCATCGCCTCCATGACCGCCAGCGGCTGGCCCTTGGTGACCGCATCGCCCGCCTTCACCGCAAACGACACCACCTTGCCCGGCATGGGCGCGGTGAGGCGCCCGCCTTCGGCCGCGGCTTCGCCAGCGTGTGCCAGGGCGTCGATTTCCAGGATCTGCGTGGCGCCCACCGGCGTGAACACGTGCACCGTTTCGCCCTGGGTCCAGGTCTGCACCACCTGGCGCCGGTCGGCGAACTGCAACTCGAAGCGGTCGCCGTTGCCAACGGGCTCGAACACCAGCGGGCCGGCGGTATCACCCACCTTGAGCGTGAGCGCACCACCCCGTTCGTAGGTGAGATAAGCCAGCAGGCCTTCGCCCTGGTATTCGAAGTCGAAGCGGCGCACGGTGAGGCCGTGCGAACGGAAGCCGTCGCGGCGCGAGAACGGGTCGGCACCTTCCGCTGCGCGCTCGCCCAGCAGGGTTTGCGCCACGGCGGCGGCCACGGCCTGGTCGCGGCCCACGCGGTCCTGGTTGAAGAGCACGGCCGCTTCGCGCGGGATCAGCGCGGTGTCCAGCTTCGCTTGGGCAAACGATGCGCTGGCCGCCACATGGCGCAGGAACTGCACGTTGGTGGACAGGCCGACGATGCGGGTTTCGGCTAAGGCTGCGTCAAGCCGCGCCAGCGCCTGTTCGCGGGTGTCACCGTGCACGATGAGCTTGGCGACCATGGAGTCGTAGAACGGGCTGATGGCGTCGCCTTCGCGCACGCCGTCGTCCACCCTCACCGTGCCACGCTCGAACGCCGTGTGCGCCGGCTTGCGGTACACGTTGAGCGTGCCGGTGGCGGGCAGGAACTGGTTGTCCGGGTTTTCGGCGCAGATGCGCGCTTCGATGGCGTGGCCGGTCATGCACAGCTCGTGCTGCTGCAGCGGCAGCGGCTCGCCGCTGGCCACGCGCAGTTGCCACTCCACCAGGTCGAGCCCGGTGATGGCTTCGGTGACGGGGTGCTCCACCTGCAGCCGGGTGTTCATCTCCATGAAGAAGAAGCGTGCCCCCACGCTCCGCCGCTGCGCTGGGTCGCTGCCCCCCGAGGGGGCTGTTTCGCCTTGGGGCGGCCCGGCGGCGAAACCCGCATCTGCGCCTTCAAGGCCGTAGCCGCCGGGCTGCTCCACGATGAATTCCACCGTGCCCGCGCCCACGTAGTGCACCGCCTTGGCGGCGGCCACTGCGGCCAGACCCATCTGCTGGCGCAGCTCGGGCGTCATGCCCGGTGCGGGCGCTTCTTCCAGCACCTTCTGGTGGCGGCGCTGCACCGAGCAGTCGCGCTCGAACAGGTACACGCAGTTGCCGTGCGTGTCGCCGAACACCTGGATTTCGATGTGGCGCGGGCGCTGCACGTATTTTTCGATCAACACCGCGTCGCTGCCGAAGCTGTTGCGTGCCTCGCGCTGGCAGCTGGCCAGGGCGGCGGCAAAGTCTTCGCTCTTTTCCACCACGCGCATGCCCTTGCCACCGCCGCCGGCGCTGGCCTTGATGAGCACCGGGTAGCCGATGCGGTCGGCCTCGTGCTGCAGCATGTGCGGGTCCTGATCGGCGCCGTGGTAGCCGGGCACCAGCGGCACGCCGGCCTTTTCCATGAGGCGCTTGGACTCGGCCTTCAGCCCCATGGCTTCAATGGCAGAAGACGGCGGGCCGATGAACACCAGCCCTGCTTCGGCGCAGGCGTTGGCAAAGGCCTCGTTCTCGCTCAGGAAACCGTAGCCGGGGTGGATGGCCTGCGCGCCGGTGGCTTTGGCGGCGTCCAGGATGCGCTGCCACTGCAGGTAGCTGTCCTTGGGCGCGCTGCCGCCGATGTGCACCGCTTCGTCGCAGGCGGCCACGTGTTTGGCGCGGGCGTCGGCATCCGAATACACGGCCACGGTCTTGATGCCCATGCGGCGGGC
>JALORL010000130.1 GCA_025458915.1 Hydrogenophaga sp. | reverse complement strand
GGCCCCAGCAAGCCGCACTTCGCCCTGCCACCGGGCAGCGTGGATGCGCACTGCCACGTCTTTGGCCCCGGCGCCGAGTTTCCGTATGCGCCCGAGCGCAAATACACGCCCTGCGACGCCAGCAAGCAGCAGCTGTTCGCGCTGCGCGACCACCTGGGCTTTGCGCGCAACGTCATCGTGCAGGCCACCTGCCACGGCGCCGACAACCGCGCCTTGGTGGATGCGTGCCTGTCCTCCAACGGCAAGGCGCGTGGCGTGGCCACCGTCAAGCGCAGCGTGAGCGACAACGAGCTGCAGGCCCTGCATGCCGCCGGCGTGCGCGGCGTGCGCTTCAACTTCGTCAAGCGCCTGGTGGACTTCACGCCCAAGGACGAGCTGCTGGAGATCGCCCACCGCATCAAGGCCCTGGGCTGGCACGTGGTGATCTACTTCGAGGCGGTGGACCTGCCCGAGCTGTGGGACTTCTTCACCGCGCTGCCCACCACCGTGGTGGTGGACCACATGGGCCGCCCCGACGTGAGCAAACCGCTCGACGGGCCGGAGTTCGCGTTGTTCCTGAAGTTCATGCGCGAGCACGAAAATGTGTGGAGCAAGGTGAGCTGCCCCGAGCGCCTGTCGTTGACCGGCCCCAAGGCGTTGAACGGCGAACGGGCGGCTTACCGCGATGTCGTTCCCTTCGCACGCCAGGTGGTTGAAACCTTCCCCGACCGCGTGCTGTGGGGCACCGACTGGCCGCACCCCAATCTGAAGGACCACATGCCCGACGACGGCCTGCTGGTCGACTTCATTCCGCACATCGCACCGACGGCACAACTGCAGCGCAAGCTGCTGGTCGACAACCCGATGCGCCTTTACTGGCCCGAGGAGTACCAGCGCTGAATCCATTCTGATCCCATCCGTTCGGGCTGAGCTTGTCGAAGCCTTCACCAACAGGTTGGTGAACCCTTCGACAAGCTCAGGGTGAGCGGGTATCCAATCCATCAGGACGACAGACCACCGGAGCCATCCATGGCACTTGATAAACCCTACAAGGACGTGCCCGGCACGACCATCTTCGACGCCGAACAAAGCCGCAAGGGCTACTGGCTCAACCAGTTCTGCATGAGCCTCATGAAGGCCGAGAACCGCGAGCGCTTCAAGAAGGACGAGCGTGCCTACCTCGAGGAATGGGCGATGAGCGAAGAACAGAAGCAGGCCGTGCTGGCGCGCGACCTGAACTGGTGCATTCGCCTGGGCGGCAACATCTACTTCCTCGCCAAGATCGGCGCCACCGACGGAAAGAGCTTCCAGCAGATGGCGGGCTCCATGACCGGCATGACCGAGGAGGAGTACCGCAACATGATGATTGCCGGCGGCCGCTCGGTCGAAGGCAACCGCTACATCGGTGAAGACGGCGATGCCCAGGCGCACCGCCAGCCGCAAGGCTCCCAAGGTCAACAAGGAAAGCACTGACATGGCCCGCATCACCGCCTCCGTCTATACCTCGCACGTGCCCGCCATCGGCGCGGCGCTGGACCTCGGCAAGACCACCGAGCCGTACTGGCAGCCGGTCTTCAAGGGCTACGAGTTCTCCAAGCAGTGGATGAAGGATCACAAGCCCGACGTTATCTTCCTCGTCTACAACGACCACGCCACCGCCTTCAGCCTGGACTTCATTCCCACCTTCGCCATCGGAACGGCGGCCGAGTTCCAGCCCGCTGACGAAGGCTGGGGCCCGCGCCCGGTGCCGGTGGTCCAGGGCCACCCGGAGCTGGCCTCGCACATCGCGCAGAGCGTCATTCAGCAGGACTTCGACCTCACCATCGTCAACAGGATGGACGTGGACCACGGCCTCACGGTGCCGCTGTCGCTGATGTGCGGTCAGCAGGATCCGGTAAAGGGTGCATGGCCCTGCCCGGTGATTCCCTTCGCGGTGAACGTGGTCCAGTACCCGGTGCCCAGCGGCCGGCGCTGCTTCAACCTCGGGCAGGCGATCCGCAAGGCGGTGGAGAGCTTTGATGAGGACCTCAATGTGCACATCTGGGGCACGGGCGGCATGAGCCACCAGCTGCAGGGCCCGCGCGCCGGCCTCATCAACAAGGACTTCGACAACTGCTTTCTCGACCTGCTCGAAACGAACCCCGAGGCTGCCGCTGCCATCCCGCACATCGACTACGTGCGTGAAGCCGGCAGCGAAGGCATCGAACTCGTGATGTGGCTGATTGCGCGAGGTGCCATGGCCGACGTGGCCGGTGGCCCGCGCCCAAAAGTGGCGCACCGCTTCTTCCATGTGCCCGCCAGCAACACGGCGGTGGGTCACTTGATTCTCGAGAACACGTAAACCCGTCCAGCCTGAGCCTGCCCTTCGACTCCTTCGACAAGCTCAGGACGAACAGGCCGCAGGATGATCTGAAAATTTCATCACTCCGTTCGGGCTGAGCCTGTCGAAGCCCTTGCCAACACCCTGGTGAACCCTTCGACAAGCTCAGGGTGAACGGTATTTCATTGGAGAACCCACATGACAAAAACCATCAAAGTCGCCCTCGCCGGTGCTGGCGCCTTCGGCGTCAAGCACCTGGACGGCATCAAGAACATCGACGGCGTGGAGGTGATCTCCCTGATCGGCCGCGAGCTCGACAAGACGAAGGAAGTGGCCGCCAAGTACGGCATTGGCCACGTCACCACCGAGCTGTCCGAGTCGCTCGCCATCAAGGAACTCGATGCGGTGATCCTGTGCACACCCACGCAGATGCACGCCGAGCAGAGCATTGCCTGCCTGAAGGCGGGCAAGCACGTGCAGGTGGAAATTCCGCTGGCCGACAGCCTGGCGGGCGCGCAGGCCGTGGTCGATCTGCAGAAGCAGACCGGTCTGGTGGCCATGTGCGGCCACACGCGCCGCTTCAACCCCAGCCACCAGTACGTGCACAAGAAGGTCCAGGCCGGCGAATTCAACATCCAGCAGATGGATGTGCAGACCTACTTCTTCCGCCGCACCAACACCAACGCGCTGGGCCAGGCGCGCAGCTGGACCGACCACCTGCTGTGGCACCATGCCGCCCACACCGTGGACCTGTTCGCCTACCAGTGCAACAGCGCAGTAGTGCAGGCCAACGCCATCCAGGGCCCGATCCACCCCGTGCTGGGCATCGCCATGGACATGAGCATCCAGCTCAAGGCCGCCAGTGGCGCCATCTGCACGCTTTCGCTCTCCTTCAACAACGATGGCCCGCTGGGCACCTTCTTCCGCTACATCGGCGACACCGCCACCTTTATTGCGCGCTACGACGACCTGTTCAACGGCAAGGAGGAGAAGATCGACGTGTCCCAGGTGGCGGTGTCCATGAACGGCATCGAACTGCAGGACCGCGAATTCTTTGCGGCGATCCGCGAAGGCCGCGAACCCAATGCCAGTGTGGCGCGCGTGTTCGATTGCTACCGCGTGCTGCACGACCTGGAACAGAAGCTGGCCTGATCCTGTGCTGCGCCAGGGCGGCGACAATCTGCGCCAGATGTGCACCGCCTCATGAACTGGAAAGCTGTTGCCCTTGTCGCTCTGGTGGCCGTTGGTGCCTACCAGCACCAGACCTCACGGCCGGTGCACCCACCCGCTGGTGTGCTGGTGGCCGAAGCGCCGCTGCAACGCGCAACCGAACAGCCGGGCTTCGATTTCAACGGCCACCAGTTGCAGCCATCGCACACGATTTCGTTGCAGGCCCGTGTGTTGGGGGTGGAAACCTACCGCTTCGACCGGGAGGCCAGCCTGTCGCCGGTGGACCTGGCGCTCGGCTGGGGTCCCATGTCCAACAGCGCGGTTCTGGAGCACATCGATATTTCCCAGAGCGGACGCTTCTATTTTTGGCGCGCCAAAACCTTGCCGGTGCCGCAGCGCGACATTGAACGCTCCAGCGCCAACATGCACATGATTCCTGCCGACAAGGCCATTGAACGGCAGCTCAAGGCAGTGCGGGTAGGGCAGGTGGTACGCATTGAAGGCTGGCTGGTGGAGGCCAGGGGTCCGCAGGGCCTGCTGTGGCGCAGTTCTCTCACCCGGGACGACACCGGCGCCGGCGCCTGCGAACTCATTTTTGTCAGGCAGCTGCACGTGCTTTGACCCACCAACTCTGTTCACTGTTTCAGGAAAACCCCACCATGCTACAACGCCAACTCGGCCCCTTCACCGTCAGCGCCATCGGTCTGGGCTGCATGAACATCTGCCACGCCTACGGCGCTCCGGTGCCCGAGCAGCAGGCCGAACGCCTGCTGCTCACCGCGCTCGACAACGGCGTGACCCATTTCGACACCGCCGCCCTGTACGGCTTCGGCACCAGCGAGACCATTGTCGGCAAGGTGCTGTCGAAGCACCGCGCGAAGTTCACGCTGGCCAGCAAGTGCGGCATGCAAGGTGTGGACGTGGCGGGCGACGGCAAACTGGTGCGCGTGATCGACGGCCGGCCCGAAACCATCAAGGCCACGTGCGAAGCCGCGCTCCAGCGGCTGCGCACCGACGTGATCGACCTGTACTACCTGCACCGCTGGGACAAGCAGGTGCCCGTCGAAGACAGCGTGGGCGCTCTGGCCGACCTGGTGCGTGCGGGCAAGATCCGCAGCATCGGCCTGAGCGAAGTCTCGGCGGTCACCCTGCGCAAGGCGCACGCGGTGCACCCGATTGCGGCAGTGCAGACCGAATACTCGCTCTGGACCCGCAACCCCGAAATTGCCGTGCTGCAGGCCTGCCGCGAACTGGGTGTGGCCTTCGTGGCTTTCAGCCCGGTGGCGCGCGGCTTCCTGTGCGGCCCCATCGACCTGGATGCGCTGGACCCGAAAGACATCCGCCGCACCATGCCGCGTTTTGCGCCCGCGCACTACACCGCCAACCTGAAGTTGCTTCCAGCCTACCTGGCCATGGCCGAAGAAGCGGGATGCACGCCCGCGCAGCTCGCCATTGCCTGGCTGCTGCACCAGGGCAACGACATCCTGCCCATTCCCGGCACCGCCCGCGAAGACCATCTGCTGGACAACCTGGGCGCCGCCCATGTGGCGCTGGGGGCCGACATGCTGGAGCGACTGGGCGCGCTCATCAACGAGCGCACTGTCAGTGGCGACCGCTACAACGACCAGGCCAACCGGGAAGTGGACACCGAGGTGTTTGCCTGAAAGGGTGAGTCCGCAGGGGCATCAACGGGAAGGCCGCACGCAGCTGAGGTCGCCTTCTTCGCAGTGCAGGTGGCGCTGCAACTCGGCCGTGCGTTCGCGGGTGATGCGCGCCTGGCACAAGGCGAACACCATGGGTGCTGCACTTCCACCAGCCACCCCGTTCCGCTCGAACTCGCAGGCCTTGACGCGGTACTCCATCCATTCGGTTTGAACCTGGCGCAGCAGCTGGCGCTGTTTGTTGCCCACGCTTTGCGACAACTGGCGGTAGGCCGCGCTGTAGTCGGCCGTTGTCGATTCAAAGGCCTGCTGGGCGCAGGCATTCATCTGGCTCTGGGTCTGGGCCTGATCCATGCAGGCGTCAGGCCCAGCACCGGGTGCAGGCCCGGCCGTTGCCCCGTGGCCATGAACGAAGACACCCGCCAGGGCAAGACAGCAGACCAGGGGCTTGAAACGCTTCATGAAAACCTCAAAGGCCGCAACGCAAATGGCACGGTCGGGCCATTGTGCCCGGCGGCGAAAAGAAACGATACAAAGCGAAACCGCAGCGAGACGACGCCGGCTGGCCCTGCCGGCACCATGACGGTCATGTTCAACCCCTCCTTCTACCCAAGGAAACCGTCATGAAAACCTGGATCAAACGAACCCTCATCGGCGCCCTCGGCGCCACCGTTCTGGTGGGCGGGCTCACCGCCTGCGGCAGCCGGGGCGATCACCGCCACAGCGGCGGCTGGAGCGAAGAGCGTGTCACCGAAATGCGGGGAAGAGCCATCGAGAAAGTGAGTGAGAAGCTCGAACTGAACGAGGTACAAAAGCAGAAGCTTGCAGTGCTGGCCGATGAAATGCTGGCCCAGCGCAAGGCGCTGCGTGGCGGCATGGACAACCCGCGGGCGGAAATGAAGAACCTCATTGCTGGCGAAAAGTTCGACCGCAGCCGCGCCCAGTCGCTGCTGGACGAGAAGACCGCGGCCGTCCAGATGGGCGGCCCACGCGTGATCGCGGCCATGGCCGACTTCTACGACAGCCTCACCCCGGCCCAGCAAACCCAGGTGCGCGAGCGGATGGAGAAGCGCCAGAGCTGGTGGAAGCGCGGTTGAGGCAGCTCCCCATGTCGCCCGCTCTGTTGACCATGGCGCGCCCGCTGCGCGAGCACGGCCCCGTCTTGCTCGCGCAGGTGCCCAATCCCCACGAAGAAGTGCTGGCCATGGTGTGGGGCCCGCGCTTCGACCGCGAACACGCGCTGTGGCTGTGGTCAAGGCTCTCGCGCAAGGCACCGGGTGCCGCCGTGCCCGTGTTGCCCGACCTGCTGGCCACGGCTGACCGCTACGACGCGCTGGACCTGAACGCCCAGCGCCGTGTGCGCCGCCTGATCCTGCGCCACCGTGCCATCCGGGGTGCAGCGGCCGGTGCAGCGGCTTGACCGGCAGTGTGAAAATGCCGACTCAGCCATGCGCTGCGCCCCAGCGAAGGTCTGGCACGCTTGCGCAGCGGTGGGTTCGACGCCGCCATCCTGGACGTGATGCTGCCCGAGATGGATGGTTTCGAGCTCTGCCGAACCATCCGCAAGGAAAGTGACATTCCCATCGTCATGCTCACCGCGCGCGGTGACGTGATGGACCGTGTGGTGGGCCTGGAGCTGGGGGCGGATGCCTATCTGCCCAAGCCGTTTGAACCGCGTGAACTGGTGGCGCACATCCAGACCGTGCTGCGCCGGCGCAATGGCCACACCGGACCGGCGGCCAGGCAGACTGTCGGTGTGCTGGCGTTCGAGGGCCTCACCATCGACCCCGCGCAGCGCAGCGTGCTGCGGCAAGGTCAGGCGCTGGACCTCACCAGCACCGAATTCGACCTGCTGCACCTGCTGGCGCGCGAGCCCGGCCGCGTGTTCAGCCGCGACGACATCCTCAACCAGCTGCGCGGCCACGACGCCGAGCTCTACACCCGCGCGGTGGACATCGTGGTGAGCCGCCTGCGCAAGAAGCTGGAGCCGCTGGATTGCATCAAGACGCTGCGCAACGCCGGTTACTCGCTGGCCCTGCGCCGGGTGGCCGCGTGACCCCGTCAAAACCCAAACCCTGGGGCCAACGTGCCCTGCACGCGCTGCGCACCTCGCTCAAGCTGCGGCTGATGCTGGTGTTCATGCTGCTCGCCGTGGGCGTGGCCTTCACCTTCATCAGCGGCGCGCAGAAGGCGTTTTCCATGGGCTGGCGCGAGGCCGCACGCCCGCTGCTGGTGGACTACGTGGACCGCCTGGCCGCCGACATTGCACCGGCTGGCGGCCCGCCGCAGATCGACCGTGCGCAGGCGGTGGTGGAGCGCCTGCCCATCACCGTGGACATCGCCGGTCCGGTCATCAACTGGCGCTCGCACCCCGGTCAGTCCGAGCCCTACTGGCGCAAGGACCGCCACCGGGACCGCGTTGGTGCGGGACGCGACCGGGACAGCGAACCCGATTGGGAACAACTGTTGATGCGGCAGACGGCGGACGGCCACCGCATCAGCTTCGGCATGGACGAGGAGATGCTGAAGAAGCGCCCCAAGGTGATCGGCTACACCCTCACCGCGCTCTTGGTGCTCACGCTGCTGGCCTTCCTGTACGTGCGCCGCCTGTTGCGGCCGCTGGACGACATCCGCCAGGGTGCGCTGCGCTTCGGCGCGGGTGAATTCGGCACCCCCATCCCGGTGAAGAATCCGCAGCGCCCGAACGAACTCGGCGAGCTCGCCGCCACCATCAACACCATGGGCCACGACATTCACCAGATGTTGGAGGCCCAGCGCGCCTTGCTGCTGGCCATCAGCCACGAGCTGCGCAGCCCGCTCACCCGCGCCCGTCTGAATACCGAATTGCTGCCCGAATTGCCCGATGTGCTGGCACAGCGCGAGGCCCTGCTGCGCGACCTCGCCGAAATGGCCCGCCTCATCAGCGACCTGCTGGAAAGCGAGCGGCTCTCCGGCCGTCATGGCGTGCTGCACCGCGAACCCACCGACCCCGTGGCACTGGCCCGGGAAGTGCTGGATGAACTCGCGGCCTCCCAGCCCGCCGCCCGCAGCATCGTGCTGGATGCAGCTCCAGGGCTGCCCACGCTGTCCCTGGACCGCACCCGCGTGCGCCTGCTGTTGCGCAACCTGCTGGACAACGCGCTGCGCCACAGCGCGGGCGCAGCGCACCCCGTGGAACTGCATCTGCGCCCCAGTGGCGCAAATGGTCAGGGCGTGGAGCTGGAAGTGCGCGACCACGGCCCCGGCGTGCCGGACGACCAGTTGCCCCAGCTGGCCCAACCCTTCTTCCGCCCCGACACCGCACGCACCCGTGCGGCGGGTGGGGTGGGCCTGGGCCTGTATCTGTGCCGCCTCGTGGCCCAGGCGCATGGTGGAACCTTTGCGGTACGCAATGCGCGGCCGGGGCTGGCAGTGACGGTCATGCTGCCGCCTGCCTGAGGGCCCGCCGTTTGCCGTGGGCTTGATGCGCATCAGCCCGCTCGGCGAAACAGGGTGGCATGCTGGGGTCATGAACACCTTCAACCACCCCGGTTTTGCCACCGCGCCCACGCGCTTCCTGTTCTTCACTGGCAAGGGTGGTGTGGGCAAGACCTCGCTTTCCACCGCCACGGCCATCACGCTGGCCGATGCCGGCAAGCGGGTGCTGCTGGTCAGCACCGACGCGGCCTCCAACCTGGACGACATGCTGGGCATCGTTCTGTCCAACCAGCCGGTGGCGGTGCCCGACGTGGCCGGGCTCTGGGTGATCAACATCGACCCCGACGCCGCTGCCGAGGCCTACCGCCTGCGCGTGCTGGCGCAACTGGACGCCAGTGCCGACGACGAGGAGCGCCAGACCGTGCGCGAACAGCTTTCCGGCGCCTGCACCACCGAAATCGCCGCGTTCGACGAGTTCGCAGCCCTCTTGGCCGGCGAGGACGCTGACGGAGGCTACGACCACGTCGTTTTCGACACTGCACCCACCGGCCACACCCTGCGTCTGCTCAGCCTGCCCAAGGCATGGACCGGTTTTCTGGCAGGCAACGACCGGGGCGCATCGTGTCTGGGGCCACATTCAGGCCTGAAGATGCAGGAAGCGCGCTTCAACGCCGCTTTGCAGGCCTTGAGCGACCCTGCACTGACCACCGTGGTGCTCGTCACAAGGCCCGACCCGCGCCCCATGCAGGAAGCCGCTCGCACCGCCGAAGAACTGCGCATGCTGGGCCTGGCCAATCAGCGCCTGGCCATCAATGGCGTGTTCCACGCCACCCATCCTGGCGACCCCGTTGCCAGCGCCATCGAAGCCCTGGGCCGCGAAGCCCTGGCCACCATGCCAGACGCGCTCGCCCGCCTGCCGCGTGACGAAGTGCCGCTGCGCGCCTTCGACACCGTGGGCCTACCCGCGTTGCGTGCGCTGCTCGGCGATGCTGCGTCAGCACCCGTTCGCCCTGAGCCTGTCGAAGGGCTCGCCCAACCCTTGGCCCACCTTGAGCAACTGCCTGCCGAACCCCTGAGCCGCATGGCCGACGAGCTCGCCACCAGCGGGCACGGCCTCATCATGGCGTGGGCCTGGTGCAGCGCGGCCACAGCGTTCACCTCACCACCACCGACCCGGCCGCCCATGTGGCCGACACCCTGAACGGCAGTCTTGCAGGCCTGAAAGTGGGCCGCATCGACCCCAAGGCAGAAACCACCGCCTACATCCACAAGATCATGGCCAGCAAAGGCAAGGATCTGGACGAACAAGGCAAAGCCCTGCTGCTGGAAGACCTGCAGTCGCCGTGCACGGAGGAAGTGGCCGTGTTCCACGCCTTCAGCCGCGTGGTCAACGAAGCGCGCAGCGCGTTCGTGGTGCTCGACACCGCGCCCACCGGCCACAGCCTGCTGCTTATGGACGCCACCGGCGCCTACCACCGCCAGATGGTGCAGCAGTACGAAGGGAATGCACAAAGCAATGCAAAGGGAAACGTGCAAGGCAAGGGCCTGCACATCATCACCCCGCTCATGCGCCTGCAA
>JALORL010000129.1 GCA_025458915.1 Hydrogenophaga sp. | reverse complement strand
CTCGCCGGCCTGGAGGTGGTGCGCACGCTCAACGACCACGGCATCGAAACCGAGGCCCCGATCGAGGTGGCGTTCTGGACCAACGAAGAGGGCTCGCGCTTCGTGCCGGTGATGATGGGCTCCGGTGTGTTCGCAGGGGCCTTCTCGCTCGAACACGCCTACGCCGCCACCGACACCGAAGGCAAGACCGTGCGCGATGAGCTCGCCCGCATCGGCTATCTCGGCGACGAAGTCCCCGGCCAGCATCCCGTCGGCGCCTACTTCGAAACCCACATCGAACAAGGGCCGGTGCTCGAGGACGCGGACGTGACCATTGGCGTGGTGCATGGCGTGCTGGGCATCCGCTGGTTCGACTGCACGGTGACCGGCATGGAAGCGCACGCGGGCCCCACCCCCATGGCGCTGCGGCGCGATGCGCTGCAGGTGGCCGCGCAACTCATGCAGGAAGTGGTGGCCTCGGCCCTGCGGCATGGTCCGGACGGGCGTGGCACGGTGGGCATGGTGCAGGTGCATCCCAACAGCCGCAACGTGATTCCCGGTCAGGTGAAGTTCTCCATCGACCTGCGCAACAGCACCGATGCCCTGGTGGACCAGCAGGTGGCCGAAGTGCGCGCCTGTGCCGAACGGCTCAGCACCCAGACGGGACTGACCATCCGCATCGATCTGGTCTCCAGTTATGCGGCGCAGCCCTTCCACCCCGAATGTGTGGCAGCGGTGGGCCGTGCCGCCGAGCGCCTGGGCTACTCGCACATGCCCACGGTGTCCGGCGCCGGGCACGACGCCATCTATGCCGCGCGCCTGGCACCGGCCGGCATGATCTTCATTCCCTGCAAGGACGGCATCAGCCACAACGAAGTGGAAGACGCCCAGCCCGCCCACATCACCGCAGGCTGCAATGTGCTGCTGCAGGTGATGCTGGAGCGCGCCGGCACCTGAAACCGGGACCGGCGCGCTGTCAGTAGTGCGGTGGCAGCTCGTCCCGGGGCGTGGGCGGAGCTCCCGGGGTATGCCCCAGGTCCTGCTGGCGCAGGCGCACCACTTCGCGCAGCAGCAGGTCGATCTGGTCCTGCTGCCGAGCCACCTGCGCGTTGAGGGTGTCGAGCATGTCCTCGGCATAGCTGATCTTGATCTCCAGCTGCATCAGCCGTTCGTCGGTGGGGTTGCGGTTCATCGGGTGTCCAGGCATGTGTGTTCAGGTTGACGGCGAAGCCATCAGGCGGCCGCAGGCAGGGGCAGCAGGCGCCCGTATTTTTCCGCCAGTGCGCTCTCGGCACGTTCCAGCATGAAGTAGCGGAACGCCTCGGCGGCCGGCGAGAGCAGTTTGGACAGCGTGTGCACCACGTTCCATCCGCGCACCACCGGGGAACCCTCGACGTCGACAGTGGCGATCAACCCGTGTTCGAGTTCGAGGCCGATGGTGTGCAACGACAGGAAGCTGATGCCCATGCCGGCCATGACGGCCTGCTTGATGGTTTCGTTGCTGGTCATTTCCATCACCACCCGCGGTTCCAGGCGGGAGCGTTCCAGGAACAGGTCCAGCGCGGCGCGCGTGCCGGAGCCACGCTCGCGCAGGATGAAGCCGTAGGGGCGCAGGCTGTCCACCGACGGATGCCCGCGCTTGAGCAGCGGGTGGTCCGTGGGCGCCACGAACACATGCGGGTGGGCCGCGAAGGGTTCGGCGCGGGTGGCCAGTTCGGTGGGCGGGCGGCCCATGATGGCAATGTCCACCTCGTTGCCCTGCAACATCTTCACCAGCTGATCGCGATTGCCCACCGCCAGCCGGATCTCCACGCCGGTGTGTTCGCGCTGGAAGTCCGCCAGCAGGCGCGGCAGGAAGTACTTGGCGGTGCTGACCATGCCGATGGTGAGCGTTCCGCCCTCCAGCCGCTGCAGGCGGGCGGCGGCGTCCTCGGCGTCCTTCAGGGTGGCGAGCATCTTGCGCGCGTACACCAGCATGTACTCGCCCGCCGTGGTCAGGGCCACCTGGCGGCCGTGGCGCTCGAACAGCGGCAAGCCCACGTGGCCCTCCAGCTCCTTGACCTGCATGGTCACGGCCGGTGGCGTGAGGTGCAGGGCTTCGGCGGCGCGGGCAAAGCTCAGGTGGCGCGCCACCTCGGTGAACACCCGCAACTGCCGGAAGGTGACGTTCTTCATGGGCTCCGGTCAATCGGTAAGGATGCGCTGCATGACCGCCGCCCTGCGCGTTCGGATCAAAAAACGGGATGGGTGGCGTGCCCGTTGGGTGCAGTGTGTGCGGGTGGCACGCACGCGCCAACAGGTGCGCAAGTCGCCCGTTTTTGGACGAGAACCCTCGCGGGCCATGCAGATCAATGTTAAGTAAATACTGAATGGATTATCAATAAAACGTGAATTTACCTTATTTCTTCACCCGCCTACAGTGGCTTCAACGTCCCATTCCGGGGATTCCTGTCGGGAGGCACCATGCTCAAGGCCCTGATATTCGATGTGGACGGCACGCTGGCCGACACCGAGGCGGTGCATCTGGCCGCGTTCAACCACGCCTTTGCCCACGAAGGGCTGGACTGGCACTGGACGCCAGAGGCATACACCCGCCTGCTGGAGGTGTCAGGCGGCAAGGAGCGCATGCTGCACCACTGGCGCACTGTGCAGCCTGACCTCAAAGAACTCGACGCGGGCGCCGTGCGGGCCACCGTGGACCGCATGCACGAGATCAAGACCGCCTGGTACGAAAACGCCGTGCTGCAAGGCGCCGTACAGCTGCGCCCCGGCGTGCTGGCGCTGATGGAGGAAGCACGCGCGCAGGGCCTGGGCCTGGCCATTGCCACCACCACCTCGCCGGTGAACATTGCAGCGCTGCTGCGGCAGGCCATGGGCGACGACTGGCGCACGCATTTCCTGGCTGTTGGCGACGGATCTTCCGCGCCCAACAAAAAACCGCATCCACAGGTGTATCTCCAGGTCCTGGGCCAGATGAACATGCCCGCAGCCCACTGCGTGGCGTTCGAAGATTCGGCAAATGGGCTCAAGGCCGCCAGGGGCGCGGGGCTGGAAACCATCATCACGCCCAATGCCTTCACCGCCCACCACGACTTCACCGGCGCCCTGAAGGTTCTGCCAGATCTGGCGTCTCTGCGCTTGGCGCACCTGAAAGCTTGGCTGGCCGAGACCCACCTGGCCACCGAGCGCCGCTGAACGCCACAGCCCTGAGGCCACAACACCGGTCGCTTTCGCTGCACCGCAACCCCGGTTCATCCATGACCACCCGCCGCCGCTTCACCCTCACCCAGTACCTGATCGAGCAGCGCCGGCGCTTCCCGTCGGCCAGTGGCGACTTCAACGCGCTGCTGCTCGACGTCGCGCTGGCCTGCAAGGCCATTGCGCGGTCGGTGGCCTTCGGCGAACTCACCGGCGTGCTGGGCAACCCCGTGGTCGACGTCGCCACCAGCCTGAATGTGCAGGGCGAAGAGCAGAAGCGGCTGGACGTGATCAGCAACGAATACTTCACCCAGATGACCGAGTGGGGCGGCCACCTGGCGGGCATGGCGTCGGAGGAAATGGATGCGCCCTACCAGATCCCCGAGACCTTGCAGCGCGGCAAGTACCTGCTGGTGTTCGATCCGCTGGACGGCTCCAGCAACATCGACGTGAACGTGACCGTGGGCAGCCTCTTCAGCGTGTTGCGGGCACCACCGGGCGTGATCGACAGCGGACGCGACGTGGTCGAGGCCGACTTCCTGCAGCCTGGCACCCAGCAGCTGGCTGCCGGCTATGCGCTGTATGGCCCCACCACCATGCTGGTGCTCACCGTGGGCAACGGCGTGGCCGGCTTCACGCTGGACCCGAACCTGGGCCAGTTCATGCTCACCCATCCCAACATGACCGTGCCCGCCGACACGCAGGAGTTCGCCATCAATGCTTCCAACAGCCGCTTCTGGGAAGCGCCGGTTAAACGCTATGTGGACGAATGCCTGGCCGGCAAGACCGGGCCGAGGGGGAAAGACTTCAACATGCGCTGGATCGCCAGCATGGTGGCCGAAGCGCACCGCATCCTCATGCGCGGTGGCGTGTTCATGTACCCGCGCGACACCAAGGACGCGAGCAAGCCCGGCAGGTTGCGCCTGCTCTACGAAGCGAACCCCGTGGGCATGCTGATCGAACAGGCGGGCGGGCGCGCCAGCACCGGCCGCGAGCCGATGCTGCAGGTCAAACCCCACCAGTTGCACCAGCGCATTCCCCTCGTGTTCGGATCGAAGAACGAGGTGGAGCGCATTGAGCGTTACCACCGCGAGCCCAATGCCTACCCGGACGCCCGCACGCCGCTGTTTGCAGAGCGGTCCCTTTTTAGAGACTAGTCGAACCCACCCCCGCGCCGCCTTCGGCGTCACCCCCTCAAGGGGGCGGCACTGGCGGCCCGGCAGAGCCGGTTCCGCGGTGCCCTGGCTGAAGGCACGCGCGCCGGACAGCATTTGTTCATTTGGAGTCAGCCATGTCGGAACGACATCCCATCATTGCCATCACGGGGTCCAGCGGCGCTGGCACGTCCACCGTCACGCGCACCTTCGAAAACATCTTCCGCCGCGAAGGTGTGAGCGCGGCCATCGTGGAGGGCGACAGCTTTCACCGCTATGACCGACAGGAAATGAAGCTGCAGGCAGCGCAAGCCGAGCGCAGGGGCAACCTGAACTTCAGCCACTTCGGGGCCGAGGCCAACCTGTTTGACGAAATCGAAAACCTGTTCCGGTCCTACAGCGAAACCGGTCACGGCAAGAGCCGCAAGTACCTGCACAACGCCGACGAGGCCGCACCGTACGGGCAGGAACCCGGCACTTTCACCGCCTGGGAAGACCTGCCCGCGAACACCGACATGCTGTTCTACGAAGGCCTGCACGGCGCGGTGGTCACGCCCGAGGTGAATGTGGCGCAGTACCCCGACCTGCTGGTGGGCGTGGTACCCGTGATCAATCTGGAGTGGATCCAGAAACTCTGGCGCGACAAGAACCTGCGCGGTTACAGCGCCGACGCGGTGACCGACACCATCCTGCGGCGCATGCCCGACTACGTGCACTACATCACCCCGCAGTTCCAGCACACGCATGTGAACTTCCAGCGCGTTCCCATCGTGGACACCAGCAACCCGTTTGTGGCGCGCGACGTGCCCACGGCCGACGAAAGCATGGTGGTGATCCGCTTCGCCAAGCCCAAGGGCATCGACTTCCAGTATCTGCTGAGCATGATTGCCGGCTCCCTCATGAGCCGGGCCAACACCATCGTGGTGCCGGGCGGCAAGATGGAACTGGCCATGCAGCTCATCTTCACACCGTTCATCTGGCGCATGGTGGAACGCCGCAAGCGATCCCTGATGTGATGTTCCCCACCGCGCCCTCCACCGGTAAGCCCGCATGAACCGCTACGACCTTGTGCTGTTCGATCTGGACGGCACGCTGATTGAAACCGCGCCTGAAATTGCGGATGCGGTCAACGACACACTGCAGGTCTTCGACCGGCCCGCGGTGAGCCAGCAGCAGGTGAACGACTGGATTGGACACGGCACGCGCGAACTGCTGGTGCAGGCGCTCGCGTTCACCGATGGTGCCAGCGCCGAGACGGTGCGAAACGGTTCAAGCTTTGCGCGCATCGAGCGCAGTTTTGCGGTGCATTACCAGCGGCGCTGCGGTACGCGCAGCCGGCTCTACCCGCAGGTGCGCGAAACGCTGGAGGCGCTGCGGGTGCGCGGCGTGAAGCTGGCGGTGGTGACCAACAAGGAAAGCCGGTACACGCGCACCGTGCTGGAGTCGCATCGGCTGTTGCCGCTGATCGATCGGGTGGTCAGTGGTGACACGCTGCCCATGAAAAAGCCCGATCCCATGGCGGTGCACGACTGCCTGCACCACTTCCGCATCCGCGGCGACCGCACCCTGTTCGTGGGCGACTCCAGCATCGATGTGGCCACCGCCCGCAATGCCGGCGTTGCCGTGTGGGCGCTGCCGTATGGCTACAACATGGGCCAGCCCATCGAGGCAAGCCAGCCGGACCGGGTGATTGCAGACCTGTCGGCGCTGCTGGCCTGAGCCGGTCCGCGCTATCGGTGCCTGTGTGAAGCGTTCATGACGTGTGCCTGTAGCGCCCATGAAAAAGCCCCGCCGGGGCGGGGCTCTCTCCAGGGCGGCGACCACCCTCAGGCCAGTGTGTCGGCCCAGATGTTGCGGGCCCAAGCCAGCGCGTAGGCGCCTTCAAGTTCGCTGGCAGCACTGGACACACCGCCGGAGCCGGGCACGGCCAGCATGGTTTTCTTCTCGGCGTCGTAGCGGTGCACGCTGGCCACGTGCACCACGTCCTTGGCGGTGACGAAGCTGTAGCAGGTATTGGCGTAGATCGGCATCTGCGGCGGCTCTTTGCCCATGAGCAGCGACACCACGGCAGCGGCGCAGGTCTTGCCGTGCTGGTTGGCCATGTGGCCCGACTTCGGCATGGCCGGCGCAATCTGGATCGCGTCGCCCAGCACGTGCACGTTCTTCGCCGCCTTGGATTCGAAGGTGAGGAAGTCCACCTCGCACCAGCGGTTGTTCGCGGTGGCCAGGCCGGTCTTCACCGCAATGTTGCCGGCGCGCATGTTGGGGATCACGTTGGCCACGCTGGCCTTGAAGTCGTCGTTGAACTCGAACTTCAGGGTGTTGGTGGCCACGTCCACGTCCACCACCTTGTGCTTGGGGCGGTAGTCGATCATGCCGTCGTAATGGTCTTTCCAGGCCTTGGTGAACAGGCCCTTCTTGGAGGTGATGTCGTCGTTGGCGTCGAAGATCACCACCTTGCT
>JALORL010000128.1 GCA_025458915.1 Hydrogenophaga sp. | reverse complement strand
GGGTGCCAGATCTGCACCTTCACGCCGCCCAGGTCCACCTCCAGGCTGCCCTGGCGGCCCGGCTGGCCGTCGCCGATGACCAGGGTCGGCCAGGTCAGGCCGGGTACGGTGTCGGCGCCGCGGAACAGGCGGGGGAAGCGCTCCATCTCGCTCTGCATGTCCTGCGCGCCGCGCTCCACAATCAATTCGTAGGTGCCGCGGCTGGCAATGATCTCGGTGGCGCCTTCGGCGAAGTAGGCACTGGCACCCAGCACGCGCACCGCGTGGTAATGGGTGAGCAGCACATATTTGATGGGCTTGTCGCTTACCTGGCGGATGCGCGCAATCAGGTCCTGCGCCATGGCCGGCGTGGCGGTGGCATCGCTGACCATGATGTACTTCTCGCCAATGATGACGCCGGAGTTCGGGTCGCCCTCGGCGGTGTAGGCCCAGCAATGGGGGCTGAGCTGCTCGAAGGTGATCTTTTTGTCTTCCAGGTCGGCCTGGGAGGCGAAGGCTTTGCTCATGGGGTCTCCTGAGGGGCGTGAACGCGCAAACCGCGCAACATGGCAATTTTACTTAAACGAAACGAATTGCGCATTGGTAAACGTCGAATCCCGACGGCGCAACCCTTCAACCCAGTCCGCGTTCCAGCACCGCCACCACTTCGTCGGCAAAGGCAGCATAGGTCAGCGGCCCACCCGGCCGCAGCCAGGTGAAGGTCCAGTTGATCATGCCGAACAGCATCATGGTCAGTGCGGTCTGGTTCGTGGGCGTGACGCGCTCCGGATAGGCACGGCGCAGGAAGCGGGTGAACGCGGCCACCACGTCGCGCTGGCGGTTCAGGATGAGTTCGCGCTGCACCTCGCCCAGGAACTTGGTGTCGGACACCAGGGCCACGTGCCGGGTCGCGGAGTTCTCGTACTCGCCCAGAAAGGCGCGCACCAGCTCGCTCAGCGCGTCGCGCTCGCTCAGGTTCTTGCGCTGGGCGCGCGCTTCAGCTTCGCCGATCAGTGCCAGCAGGCGCTGGGTGTAGCGGTCCAGCAGGTCGAACAGGATGGCTTCCTTGCTCTCGTAGTAATGGTAGATCCGCGCCTTGCTGGTGCCGCAGGCGGTGGCGATGTCGTTCATGCTGGCGGCCGGGAAGCTCTGGCGCGCAAAGCACTGCGCGGCCACGTCGAGGATCTGTTCGCGCTTGAGGTCGTGGGAGGCGGATTTGGGTCGGGCCATGCTGGATTTTCCCACCCCCGGGCGCTTGCCCCACGCCCGCGCCGACCCTGCGGGTCGTCACCCCCTCAAGGGGGCTGAGGGCCGCGGCTCCAAGCCTGCCTGCGCAGGCTTGGACAGCCCGAAGAAGCCTCGACTCTGGCGAGGCTGCGGCCTGGCAGAGCCAGTTCCGCGGCATCCTTGACTGGGACATCTCGCGCCGGATCTGCCCGTGGCCTGCTCGCTCATGCTCGGCTGGGTATTGGTTTGGAGGTCGCAGCGCCCTACCATTCGCCCATGCCTGCGGCCCCCATCACCGACCCCTTCGTGCTGCACGCCTGCGAGCTGTTGTCCGGCGTGGGGCCTTGCATGGCGCGGCGCATGTTCGGGGGCTGGGGCATCTCCACCGACGGCATGAACATCGGCCTGATTGCCTGGGACACGCTGTACCTCAAGACCAATGCGGCCACCGAGCCCGCGTGGCTGGCAGCGGGTGGCGAACCGTTCGTGTACGAGGCCAAGGGCAAGCCCATGAAACTGAACTACCACACGCCGCCCGCCGAGGCGCTGGAATCGCCCGCGCTGATGCTGCCCTGGGCGCGGCTGGCGCTGGACGCGGCGGTGGCGGCGCGCCAGACGGCGCCCCGGCGCCGGCAGCGCACCGCCTGAACTTCAGGGCGGATTGCCCTCCAGCGGGCCGAGCACGCGACCCCGCCCGGCCACCACGAACTCCCCATAGGCCAGCACGCCACGCACCAGCCGGGCGGAAGCCCGCAGCACCTGCCGCAGGCCCTCTGCAAGCTCGGTGGCGGGCGCCACCACTTCGTGCCGGAACCGGCCCGCGCGCTGCACCCGTTCGGCACCGGGCGCATCGGACCAGTCAAACAGCACATCCGCGCCATCCAGCGGGCACAGGGGTTCCATGACCAGCCGGGCGCCGGCGGGAACGCTCAGAACATCGCCGGCCCGCAACGCGATGTCGCCAGCCCGGGTGCCGCAGCGCCCACCGGAGTCACCCTGTCCCAGGGTGACCCACACCTGGCCGCGCACCAGGCGGAGCTGGGCGGCTCGCGCGGGCCGCAGTCCCAGCGCGTGGCCGCGCTTCAGGCGCCAGAAACCGGCAGGACGGCCCGCCGCGCCGGGGAACTTGTGCGCGGTGGAAATGCGGGTTGTCTGATGCGGCATGGGATCCTCCGGAAGCGTTGTGAACAGGCCCCTATCGTGTCCGTGCGGAAGCAGTCCGTCCAATGAATTGGCGGTATGCTATTCATTCGCTCAGCGCATCAATGTCCGTACCATGAACCAGGCCCTCACTGCCCGACATCCCCGCACCCGTCCGATCGCTGTCGGCCACCTGCGCGCCTTCGACGCGGTGGCGCGGCACCTGAACTTCCGGGCTGCCGCCGAGGAGCTTTCCCTGACACAAAGCGCCGTCAGCCGGCAAATCCAGGCGCTGGAGGACGAGGTGGGCGCCGCCCTGTTCCTGCGCCACACGCGCGCCGTCGAGCTCACGTCGGCCGGCACACAGCTGCTGCGCGCCAGTGGCAGCGCACTGGAACGCATTGATGCGGCGGTGCGCCAGATCCGGCAGAGCGCCGGGCGCAAGAGCGTGGCCGTGACCACCTGGGCGTCGTTCGCTTCGATGTGGCTGATTCCGCGCCTGGAAGCCTTTCAGCGCGATCACCCGGACATCGACATCCGCATCGATGCCTCCGACGTGCCGGTGGACCTGGCTACTGCCGACGTGGACCTGGCACTGCGCTACGCGGTGCCGCAGTCGGTGGGACCCACGGCCATCCGCCTGTTCGGCGAACAGCTCACCCCGGTGGCGAGCCCCTGGCTGCTGCGCGAGCACCCGATCCGCGCGGTCGACGATCTGGCACACGTGACCCTGATCGAGGCGGGCGACGCACACCGCACGCGCCACCTGGAATGGCTGACCTGGCAGCGCTGGATCGACGAGCAGATGGCACGGACCCGACCTGCAGCCTTGCCACCCGCCGTGGGCAAGTCGCGCGTGCGCAACCCGGGCGCGCGCAACCGGCTCACGCCCAAGCGCTGGCTGTACTTCAACTACGCCCACCAGATCGTGCAGGCCACGCTGACCGGGCAAGGCGTGGCTCTGGCGCGCCTGCCCCTGGTGGCCGAAAGTCTGGCCAGCGGCGACCTGGTGGAGCCCCTGCCCCACACCCGGCTGGACTCCCCCCTGGTGTACTGGCTGATGCCCGCACCGCGCAGCCTGCAGCGGCCGGAGGTCAAGGCCTTTTGCGACTGGCTGCTGGCGCAGGCCGCGCTCACGCGCAAGGCCATCGGCGACGAGCCCGACCCCGATACGGTCGACGCGCTGGACTGAGGACCACGGTCACCGGCGGCCCCTCTCAAACGCCCGGCGCTGGCCCCATGGCAAGGCATGCCGCTCAGGCAGACTCCCCGCCTTCTCCCCGCCTTCTCCCCGCCTTCGCCTCGCCACCGGGCGACCACACCGTGACAGGCTGTCTGCAACCTGCTACCGCACCGCATCTCCCCTTGCATGAGCCCAAACACCTCCCACGCCGCCGGCAACTTGCGCAGCATCGTCTTCATGCTGGTGGCGGTCGGCTGCTTTGCCCTGATGGACGCCGTGCTCAAAACGCTCTCGGCGCGGTATCCGGTGCTGCAGATTGCGGCTTTGCGCGGCCTCACCGCGCTGCCGCTGGTGCTGGTCTACATTGCCTGGCGCGGCACCTGGCACACGGTGCGGCGCATTCGCTGGCCGCTGCATCTGCTGCGCGGCGTTCTGGGCATCACGATGCTGTCGCTGTTCACGCTGGGGGTGCGCGAACTGCCGCTGTCGGCGGCGTACACCCTGTTTTTCATCGCGCCCCTGCTGATCACGGCACTGTCGGTGCCGGTGCTCAAGGAGCGCGTTCCGCGCGCCCACTGGTGGGCCATCGGAATCGGTTTCTGCGGCGTCCTGATAGCCCTGCGGCCCAGCGGCAATGAACTGCAGTCCAGTTTTGCCACCGTGGGTGGGCTCGCCGTGCTGGGCGCGGCCTTCTGCTATGCGGTGGCGGCCATTGCCGGGCGACTGGCCAGCCGCACCGACAGCAGCGAGAGCCTGATCCTGACAATGATGAGCATGATGGCACTCGGCGCCGGCGCCCTCGCGCTGCCGCACTGGGTGGCCATCCAGCGGGAAGATGCTGCGCTGCTGCTGGCGCTGGCCATCACCGGGTTTGCCGGCCAGCTCGCCATCACCGAAGCGTTCCGCCACGGTCAGGCCTCCGCCGTGGCCCCGTTCGAATACACCGCCCTGGCCTGGGGCGTGGGGCTGGACTGGCTGATCTGGCAGACCCTGCCCGCCTCGCACACCTGGCTGGGCGCTGCCATCGTGGTGGCCAGTGGGTTGTATCTGGTGCGGCGGGAGAAGCGCATCACGCAAGCGCATGCCACGGCAGAGCATCCCTGAGCAGTTTCACCTCGCACTCAAGTGGGGCGTGGGTGCCGCTCCCTCAGCCGACTTGTGCGCTGCGCTGCCTTCGGACATGCGAATTTCTGATCCCCACAGCCCTGTGCTGCCCAGCCCGGCCTGGCGGCCAGGCGGGAGCGGGAACGAATCCCTATTTCTGGGGCCACATCACCCCGGTATCCGCCAGGATGGCGTCCAGGGGCACGTCGTGGGGTTCGGGCTGCAGGTCGGGCAGATAGCCGAAGTCGTAGCCCAGGCCAACGGTGAACGGCTTGGGTTGCAGGCTGGCCAGGGTGCGGTCGTAGAACCCGCCCCCATAGCCCAGGCGGTAGCCGCCCGGGCCATAGCCCACACAGGGCACGAAGATCAGCGTGGGCACCACAATCTCGGTGTCCTTGGGCTTGGGGATGCCGAAGGCGTCTTCCTCCATCGGGCAACCCGGGTACCAGGTGTAGAAGGTGAGTGTCTTGTCGACCTTGTTGACCACCGGCAGGCTGATGCGGCGGTGCCGCTGGGCACCCTGTGCGTCCTCCTCCAGGCCCGCTTCCTGCCAGCGGAAGAGCGCCGGCAGCGGATCGAACTCGCCCTTGATCGGCCAGTACGCACCAATCACGGCGTCTGCCCGGTCGATCAGCCACACGCGCATGACCCGCTGCAGCAGGTCGTTGCGCCAGGCCCGGTCGGCCAGGTTCTGGCGCTTGTCCACCAGTTGCTTGCGCCACTGGGCCTTGTGCCCGGCCGCCGCCGGTCCGGTGGTGCCGGGTGCGCCTGGGGCCGGGGAACTCTTGGAATCGTTGGTGTCCATAATCAGCACATGAAACCGGTGAACATGAGACAAGCTCTCGCAACCATTATGGCTGCGCTGTGTCTGCAGGGATCCGTCTGGGCCCAGGGGGGGTCTGACGCCGCCCTGCTGGAGATGCGCGAGGCCTTCCGGCGCAACAACCCGGCGGCACTGTCGGCCTTGCTGCCGTCGGTGCGTGGCCACACGCTCGAACCCCTGGCAGCCTACTGGGAAATCAAGGCCCGCCTGGACACGGCTTCCCCGTCAGACATCCGCGCCATGCTGCAGCGCCACGCGGGCACCTACTGGGAGGACCGCCTGCGCAACGACTGGCTGCTGCAGTTGGGCAAGAACCGCGACTGGGCCAACTTTTCCGCCGAGCTGCCGGCCTTCCGCATGAACGACGACCGGCAGGTGCAGTGCTACGCGTTGATGCTGGACGCGGCCGCCAACCGCCTGCCCGCCGACGAAGCGGCGAATCGGGTGCAGGCGCTCTGGCACGCCCAACGCGATGCCGAGGACGCCTGCGCCACCGCTGCCAAGGCCTTGCTCGACAGCGGTCATCTCAAGCCGCTGGCGGTCTGGCAGCGGGCACGGCTGGCCATGGACGCCAACCGCCCGGCGGCAGTGACCCAGGCAATCACGATGCTCAATGCGCAATGGGTGCCGCTGCTGGACGAAGTCACCACGGCGCCTGCGACAGCTCACCCAGGAGGAGCGCGGCTGGGTCTGGGGCGTGATCGGCAAGCGCGCCGCGCAGCGGCTGCATCCCGAAGCGCTGGCGCATTTCGCCAACGGGGATGCGCGCTTCATGACCGACGACCATCTCGCCTGGAAGGCGCGCGCCGGCATGCGCGCCGGCGACTGGACCGCCGTGCGCGACGCCATCGCCCACATGAGCGCGGCACAGGCCAGCGATGCCGCCTGGGTCTACTGGCGCGCCCGCGCCCTGGTCGCGCTCAATGCGCCGGACGCAACGCAGCAGGCCCGCGCGCTGTACGACAGCATCGCTTCCCCGAACGGCTTCTACGAGCAGCTGGCGCTGGAAGAACTCGGCCACCGCATTGCCACTCCGGCGCCGCCAGCCCCGCTCACCGCCCAGGAGCGCGAAGCCGCCGAGCGCCACTCCGGACTGCGGCGTGCCCTGGACGCTTTCCGGCTGGGCCTGCGCAGCGAGGCGGTGCGGGAGTGGCACTACACCGTGGCCCTGCACACGCCGGGGGGCATGCCCGAGCGCGAGCTGCTCGCAGCTGCCGATCTGGCCTGCCGCCAGCAGCTCTGGGACCGTTGCATCAACACCAGCCTGCGCACCACCGAGGTCGCCGATCATGCCCAGCGCTTTCCCATGCCGCACCAGGCTGCGGTGGTGCGTCGCGCACAGGACATCGGCCTGGACCCGGCCTACGTGTACGGGCTGATCAAGCAGGAGAGCCGCTTTGTCACCGACGCGCGTTCCCACGTGGGTGCCTCGGGCCTGATGCAGGTCATGCCGGCCACGGCGCGGTGGACCGCGCGCAAGATCGGCCTGACCAATTTCCGTCCGCACCAGATCACCGACCGCGACACCAACATCCTCATTGGCACCGCCTACCTGAAGCTGGCGCTGGACGACTTCGAAGGTTCGCTGCCGCTGGCGGCCGCGGCCTACAACGCGGGTCCGGGCCGCGCCCGCAACTGGCGCAACGGACCGGAGCTGCCCGGCGAGATCTGGGCCGAAAACATTCCGTTCGAAGAAACCCGCGACTACGTCAAGCGCGTGCTGGCCAACACCACCAGCTATGCCGCCCTCATCACCGGCCAGCCGCAGTCGCTGCGCGCGCGGCTGGGAACGGTGGGGCCGCGCGCCGACTCCGAACGCCCCATCAACGCCGAGCTGCCCTGAGCCTTCCTGACCCACTGCCCGCATGTCCGTCACAAAAAACATCCTCGTCCTCGGTGGCACCGGCTTCGTCGGTCGCCAGATCTGCGAACAGCTGCACCGCCTGGGCTGGCGCATCACCGTGCCCACGCGGCGTGCTGTGAATGCAGCCGCCATCCAGCACCTGCCGCGTCTGACGGTGCTGGAAGCCGACGTGCACGACCCGGTGCAGCTGGCGCGGCTGCTGCCCGGCCACGACGCGGTGGTCAACCTGGTGGCGATCCTGCATGGCAACGAAACGGCCTTCGAGAAGGTGCACGTGGCACTGCCACGCGCTCTCGCCCAGGCCTGCGGGCAAACCGGCGTGAAGCGCGTGGTGCACATCAGTGCTCTGGGCGCCAGCCTCGACGGCCCGTCGCGCTACCAGCGCAGCAAGGCGCGGGGCGAAGAGGTGCTGCGCAGCGCCGGGCTCGACATCACCGTCCTGCGGCCGAGCGTCATCTTCGGGGCGGGCGACCGTTTCCTGAACCTGTTTGCCAGGCTGCAAAGCGTGTTCCCGTTCATGCCGCTGGCCGGCGCGGGCGCGCGGTTCCAGCCGGTCTGGGTGAACGATGTGGCCGCCGCCGTCGTGGCCTGCCTGCAGGACACCACCCAGCCCATGTCCAGTGTGGGCCAGACCTTTGAATGTGTGGGCCCGGATGTGCTGACCCTGGGCCAGCTGGTGCGCCTGGCCGGTCGCCATGGCAGCCGGGAACGGCTGGTGGTTCCCCTGCCTATGGTGGTGGGCAAGCTGCAGGCGCTGATGATGGAACTCGCCCCCGGCGAACCGCTGATGAGCCGGGACAACCTGGACTCCATGCGGGTGGACAACGTGGCCACCGGCCAGTGGCCCGGCCTGCCGGCTCTCGGCATCAGGCCGGCCAGCGTGCATGCGGTGGCGCCCACCTACCTCGGCGCGCGCGGCGGGCGCAGCCGCCTCACCGAATACCGGAACAACGTGCGCCCCTGAGCACAGGGCCGCGTGTCCCCGCCGCCGAATCAATCGGTGGTGTTTTTGTCATCGCAGGGCGGGTTGCGTGGGCCTAACATCGCGCTTTCTTTCAGGAGATCCCGATGGCCCTGCAGCTCTACATTGGCAACAAGAATTATTCGTCCTGGTCCATGCGCCCCTGGGTGCTCCTGACCCAGGCCGGCATTGCGTTCGAGGAAGTTATGGTGCGCTTCGATTCCTTCGAGGCAGACTCGGCGTTCAAGAAGCACCTGCGCGCCATCAACCCGGTCGGCAAGGTGCCGGTGCTGGTGGATGACGGCTTTGCCGTCTGGGACACGCTGGCCATTGCCGAATACCTGGCCGAACGCTTTCCCGAGAAAGCGCTGTGGCCTGTGGACGCGAAGGCGCGCGCCCGCGCCCGCAGCGTGTGCGCCGAAATGCACAGCGGTTTCGGCGCCTTGCGCAGCCACTGCCCCATGAACATCGAGGCCTCGCTGCCCGACACCGGCCGACTGATCTGGCGCGACCAGCCCGGTGTGCGCGCCGACATGGCCCGTCTGTGCGGGCTGTGGGGCGACCTGCTGGCGGCGCAGCCAGCGGGCAGCCTGCTGTTCGGTGGATTCAGCATTGCAGACGCCTTCTTCGCCCCGGTGTGCATGCGCATCAAAACCTACGCCCTGCCACTGCCGGCCGACCTGGCCGCCTATGTGGAGCGGGTGTGTGCTTTGCCGGGGGTGAAAGCCTGGATCGACGGCGCGCTGGCCGAACACGATTTCCTGGACTTTGAAGAGCCGTATCGGCTGGGGCGCTAGGGCCTGTTCCTCCTTGTTTGTCCCTGGTGCGTGGCGGGTTGAACACAGCGCCATTCGCACCTCGAAAAACCGTGTGAACAGGCCCTGGAGGCAACGGATTGACCGGGGTGATGAAGGCTTCACCCCCCGGACTGGGCGCCTGAACGGCCCGAAGCAACGGCCACGCCGCCTGCCCGCCTACACTTGGCGGCATGCAGACCTATCTGGTGGGCGGCGCGGTGCGCGACGCCCTGATGTCCAAGCACGCCACGCTGCCGCGTGCAGCGCACGTGGACCGCGACTGGGTGGTGGTGGACGCCACGCCCGAAACGATGGTGGAGCAAGGCTTTCTGCCGGTGGGACGCGACTTCCCGGTGTTCCTGCACCCGACCACGCGCGAGGAATACGCCCTGGCCCGCACCGAGCGCAAGACCGCGCCCGGCTACCGCGGCTTTGCCGTGCACGCCGCGCCGGGCGTCACGCTGGAAGACGACCTGGCACGGCGCGACCTGACCATCAATGCGATGGCGGTGGCCGCCGAAGAAGCCCACGATCCCGCCAGTGCCGCCGTCATCGACCCGTTTGGTGGTCAGCGCGACCTGCGCCACCGGACGCTGCGCCACGTCACCGGAGCGTTCGCCGAGGACCCGGTGCGCATCCTCCGGTTGGCCCGATTCGCCGCCCGCTTCCCCGACTTCTCGGTGGCGCCCGAAACCCTGGCCCTGATGCGCCACATGGTGGAACATGGCGAGGTGGACCACCTGGTGCCGGAGCGGGTGTGGCAGGAACTCGCGCGCGGCCTCATGGAACAGCGCCCCAGCCGCCTGTTCGAGGTGCTGCGCGACTGCGGCGCACTGGCGCGCCTGTTGCCCGAGGTGGAGCGCCTGTGGGGCGTGCCGCAGCGCCCCGAGTACCACCCCGAGGTGGACACCGGCGTGCACCTGATGATGGTTCTGGACATGAGCGCGCGCCTGGGCGTCAACCTGCCCACCCGGTTGGCCTGCCTGTGCCACGACCTGGGCAAGGGCACCACGCCGGTGGACATGCTGCCGCGCCACATCGGCCATGAAGAGCGCAGCGCGCGGCTGCTGAAGAACCTCTGCGAACGCCTGCGCGTACCGGTGGAATGCCGCGAACTGGCCGACGTGGTGGCGCGCGAACACGGCAACATCCACCGCAGCCTGGGCCTGAACGCGGCGGCCCTGGTGCGGCTGCTGGAGCGCTGCGACGCGCTGCGCAAGCCGGCGCGGTTCGAAGAAGTTCTGCTGGCCTGCGAATGCGATGCGCGCGGCCGCCTGGGGCACGAAGAACATGCCTACCCGCAGCGCGAACGCTTGCGGTTGGCCCTGGCGCTGGCACAGTCGGTCACGACTGCCAGCGTGGCCGCGGAGGCACAGGCCGCGGGCCTGAGTGGCACCCAGGTGGGCGAACGCATCCGCCGTGCACGCGTGGCGGCAGTGGCAGCCGGTCTGGGCGAACAGGCGGCCGGAGCCTCGGACTGACACCCTGGCCCCACGGGCCGTTTCCGCACCTGAATGGTCGGACGAATGCGCGCGAACGGTCCGCTGAGGGGCCAAGTCTGTTAGGGTTACCCCCGATGAGACCTCTAACCGGCCTGCTGACCGACCGGTCGGCCCTGTTTCTGGATTTCGACGGCACGCTCGCTGAACTCGCTCCCCGACCCGATGCCGTGGTCGTTCCACACGACCTGCCCGCGCTGCTGATGCGCCTGCACGACCGCCTCGGCGGCGCGCTGGCCATCGTCACCGGCCGTGCGCAGGCCGATCTGAAGTGCCTGCTCGGTCCGCTGTCTCTTCCCGCTGCCTTTGAGCACGGTGCGGTTCGCCAAACGGCCGCCGGCGAATCGGCCCTGCCAACGCCGGTTTCGCTGCACGCCGCCCTGGCCGCTGCCGAAGGCCTGGCGGCGCAGCACAGCGGTCTGCTGGTCGAACGCAAGCGCACGTCCCTGGCCCTGCACTACCGGCTCGCACCCGAGCTGGAAGCCCTGTGCCTGAGCACCCTGGCCGATGCTGTTCGCGGCGATCCCGCGCTGCAACTGCTGCGTGGCAAGGCCGTGGTGGAAGTGAAATCGGCCCGCGTCAGCAAGGGCGAAGCCATTCGTGCCTTCCTGCAGGAGGCGCCGTTTGCCGGCCGCTCGCCCCTGTTCGCGGGCGACGACGTGACCGACGAGGCCGGCTTCGAGGTGGTGCAGCAGTTCGGCGGCGCCGGCATCAAGGTGGGCGCAGGCGACTCGTTGGCCCTGCACCGGCTGCCCGACCCGCCCGCCCTGCGCACCTGGCTGCAAAGTGCCCCCTTCCTCCTGCATACCCCCTGAACCCAGCGCCCACGCCATGACCGAACCCCACAGCCCACCCCCCGCCGGCTTCGCCCCGCCCGCCGCTCCGACCCTCTCGCTGGGTGTGGTCGGCAACTGTGCCTTCAGCGCGCTGATCGACCCGCAGGGCCGTGTGGTGTGGAGCTGCCTGCCACGCTTCGACGGCGACCCGGTGTTTCATGCCCTGCTCGGCGGCGAGGACGGCGCGGGCGAATTCACCATCGAAATGGAGAATCTCGCCGGAGCCAGCCAGCGCTACGTGCCCAACACCGCCGTGCTGCACACCGAGCTGTGGGACCGCGACGGCCAGCGCCTGCTGATCACCGACTTCGCGCCGCGCTTTCCTTCGCGCGGGCGCTTCTTCCGGCCCACCACGCTGGTGCGGCGCGTGCGGCCGCTGCAGGGTGCGCCGCGCATCCGCGTGCGCCTCACCCCGCGCTTCAACTGGGGCGCGTTGCAACCTACCATCACCTCCGGCAGCAACCACATCCGCTATGTGGGCGACCAGCAGACGCTGCGGCTGCAGACCGATTGTTCGGTGTCCCACGTGCTGAGCCAGCAGCCGTTCCTGCTCACGCGCGAACTCAACTTCCTGCTCGGCCCGGACGAAACGCTGGAAGGTGGCGTGGGCGACACGGCACGCCATTTCGAGCAGGAGACCGTGGCCTACTGGCGCGAATGGAGCCGGCGCCTGGCGCTGCCGCTGGAGTGGCAGGACGCGGTGATCCGCGCCGCCATCACGCTCAAGCTCTCCGAGTTCGAGGACACCGGCGCCATCGTGGCGGCCATGACCACCAGCATTCCCGAGGCGCCGGGCACGCAGCGCAACTGGGACTACCGCTACTGCTGGCTGCGCGACGCCTTCTTTGTGGTGCGCGCGCTCAACAGCCTGGCCGAGGTGGGCACCATGGAGGACTACCTGGGCTGGCTCACCAACGCCGTGGTGGGTGCCAATGGTGGCCATGTGCAGCCGTTGTTCGGCATCGGCCTGGAGCGCGAGCTGCCCGAGCGCATCTGCGAGAACCTGCCAGGCTACCGCGGCATGGGCCCGGTGCGGGTGGGCAACCAGGCGCAGGAACATTTCCAGCACGACGTGTACGGCAACATCGTGCTGGCGGCCGCGCAGGCCTTCCACGACAAGCGCCTGCTGCACCCGGCCGGCCGCGCCGAGTTCGAGCGGCTGGAGGCCGTGGGCGAACAGGCGGTGCGCATCTTCGACCAACCCGACGCCGGCATGTGGGAACTGCGCACCCGCGCCCGCGTGCACACCAGTTCGGCGCTCATGTGCTGGGCCGCCTGCGACCGCCTGGCCAAGATCGCGCAGACGCTGGCGTTGCCGGAGCGCGCAACGTACTGGCAACACCATGCCAGCCACATGCGCGAGCGCATCCTGCACGAGTCGTGGAGCGAGGAGCGTCAGGCCTTCGCCGAAAGCTTCGGTGGCCGCGATCTGGACGCGAGCGTGCTGCTGATGGCCGAGGTGGGCCTGATCGATCCGATGGACCCCCGCTTCATCGCCACGCTGGCCGCTCTGGAAGAACACCTGTGCGACGGCCCCTACATGCGCCGCTACGAAGCACCCGACGACTTCGGCAAACCCGAGACCGCGTTCAACATCTGCACCTTCTGGCGCATCGACGCGCTGGCGCGCATCGGCCGGGTGGAGGAAGCGCGCGCCATTTTCGAAACCATGCTGGCCGCGCGCAATCCGCTGGGGTTGCTGTCGGAAGACACGCACGCCACCACCGGCGAGATGTGGGGCAACTACCCGCAGACGTA
>JALORL010000127.1 GCA_025458915.1 Hydrogenophaga sp. | reverse complement strand
CTCACCACGCGCACCATGCACTGGTTTCTCAAGCGCGGCTTTGTCCAGGTCAGCGCCGATTGGTTGCCCGAGGCCCGCAAACGCAAATACAACTGGGACCGGCGTAGCCAGGTGCTGGTTAAAAAGCTCTCCTGAGCGGCCGCGCGGGGACAGGCCCGCGATCGGAGCATCAGCCCGTGCGGCGTTGCACGAACAGCAACACGGCCAGTACGGCAATGCCACTGAACACCAGAAACGTCCAGTTCGCAATCGACAGGCCCAGGAAGGTCCAGTCGATTTCCGAGCAGTCGCCGCTGCCCTTGAAGATCATGGGAATGGCGCGCTTGAGCGGAAACGACTCGATCATGCCGAAGAAGTCTCTTCCGCAGCTCAGGATTTCAGGCGGATTCCACTGCAGCCAGCTCTGGCGCGCCGCGACGAACGCGCCGAATGCGGCCATGGCACCCATGGCAGACAGGCCCACGCCATGCGCATTTCGACCGGAGAGCAGCGCGGACACCCCCGCAAAAACGGCCACCAGGATCAGCGCATACCGTTGCACGATGCACATGGGACATGGTTCAAGCCCCACAGCGTGCTGCAGATATAGCCCAAAAGCGAGCATGGCAACACTGCCCCCTGCAATGAGGGTCAGCCAGAAACGGGTGTTCGAGAGTTGAAGCATGAAATCAGGAAAAAGCACAGGCGCAGCGAAGACATCAGCGCTCTTGGGTGCAGATTGGAACACCGATCGGCAGGAGAGTTTCTTGAAGCGGGCACAATTTGTGGCTCAGCAAACACCACGAGGATATCGACATGGCACGCACCATCCAATGCATCAAGCTCGGCAAGGAAGCCGAAGGTCTCGATTTTCCGCCGTATCCCGGCGAACTTGGCAAACGCATCTACGCGAGCGTGAGCAAGGAGGCCTGGGCCGCGTGGCTCAAGCACCAGACCATGCTGCTCAATGAAAACCGGCTCAATCTGGCGGATGCCCGCGCCCGCCAGTACCTGGCGCGCCAGATGGAAAAGCACTTCTTTGGCGAAGGCGCAGACGCCGCAGCGGGCTACGTGCCACCTGCCCCCTGACCCTCTGCCGCGTCAAGTCCTACCCACCGTCCAATCATGGCTGATGGCACAAGGCACGCAGTCGTGGTGGGCGCCGGGCTGGCGGGAGCGGCCGTGAGCTCCGAGCTGGCTCGCCATGGCTGGCACATCACCCTGATGGACGCCTCCAGTGGCCCAGCCCGAGGGGCGTCGGGCCTGCCAGTGGGCATGCTCAGCCCGCACGTCACACGCGCGCCGACACCACTGTCTAGGCTGTCCAAGTTGGGGATGGCCGACACGCTTGCGGAACTCAAGCGGCTGGTGCCCGAAGGGCATGGGTGGCAGGCCTGTGAGGTCGACAACCTGAACCACGATGCGGGACGCTGGCCGGCAGCGCTGGTGCGTCCCGCAGCGCTGGTGAATGCCTGGATGCAGGAGGCACAAGCTTGCTCCTCGCTCACCTGCCTCTGGGACCATCCGGTCACTGCGTTGCAGCCATACCGGTGGCCCGATGGATCCTCGGGCTGGGAGGTGCAGGCCCGAGCGGGTCAGCTCGCCGTCAAGGCATCGGTGGTGGTGGTCTGTGCAGCCGTCGGCAGCCTGCGGTTGCTCAGCGCAGCCAGCGCAGCGACCACGGACAATGCCTTCCCACTGCGCCCGGTCAAGGGTCAACTCTCCTTCGGTCCCCTGTCGGGTGGCCCTCTAGCCGATCGCCCACAGCGTGACAGCGGCGTCTTTGTCCCTTGCTATGAGGACGCAGGCCTTGACGCAGCCCGGATGCGGCGAATCTGGAGCATGGGCTCAACTTACACCCGGGGCGACAACAGCACCCATGTGACGACTGACGACCACCAGCGCAATCTGGACAGCCTGTCGCAGTTCAATCCAGCGGCTGCCGCAGCCCTCAAGACGGCGCTCGCGCAGGGTCAGGTCGAGGGCTGGGCGCAGGTGCGGTGTGCGTCGCTGGACCGTCTGCCGCTGGTTGGCGCCCTGCCCGATCTTGCAGCGCTTGGCACAGCGGTCCGAAACCAGCCTGCGCGCCGCTCCAGGTTGAAGCTGCAGGACGTTCCGCGTCTGCCGGGGCTCTTTACCGTGTGTGCCCTGGGTTCCCGCGGGATTACGCTTGCGCACTGGTGCGCAAAGATGCTTGTGCGCCGAATAGAACACCAGGCCATCGATGCAGAGGGTGATCTGCTGGAGGCCATTGATCCAGCCCGGTTTGCCTGGCGCGACAGCCGGCGTCAGCAGCCCTCTGCCATCTGCTCCTGACGCTGCCGCCGGGGAATTGGCTCAAAGCCGGTTCATGAGTTGTGCAACTTCGTCGAGATTCAGCGGACGGGCCAGCAGGGCCGTCACACCGAATTTCTCTGCGTTTCTGCGCATGCGTCTCCGACTCCACCAGCCCGCCAGTGGTCCCGCCAGTTCGGTCACTGCGGCCGGAACGGATTTCGGATTGCGCTTGCGGAATACGCTCATCAGGGTCCACGGGTCGACCTGATCGTCGTCCAGATTGAACGCGCCGCAGACATAGGAATGCCGTCCCATCAGGTCAATAGCGGCGTTTGTGGTGTGCGCCTCATCCACCTCGCCCACACCCGCCATCAGGAACCTTGCGCGCAGCAGCGCGGATTCCCGCTCGTTCATGCCCACCAGGAGCGCACGCCTGGCAGGGCTGTCCCCCGCGCCTGCCTCGCCGTGCAGCAGGCCCGGCGCGGTGATGTCAAGGTCCAACAGGCCGGAGTCGGCCTGGCGGGCGGCAAACACGGCGTCGAGGTCATGCAGGATGTGCGACCACTGAATCGGGCGCTCCAGCACACGCCACGCATGCTCAGGGGCATCAGGCCCCACCCAGATGAGCCACTGCCCTTCCGGCATCTGGCGGGCATGGGACAGGACTGCTTCGGCCGAACTCCCGTCGACCAGCAGCACCTGGGCCCGGTCGGTTCGCGGGGCTGTGTCAGGGTCATTCGACGCCACCCAGGGGGCATACGACAGGTCGCGCTCTTCCGAGAGCCTGAACACGGTGTTCAATGCGTGGCGCTCGACATCGGAGAAGCCCACCACGCTGACGAAGACCCTTTGTTTCTGCATGTGACGATTATCACGGCTGACTGGAAACGTGCGCTGTTGAACGTGTGCAAAGACGGTTGGTGGTGCCGGGCACACAACAGCCATCCCTCGGGACACCCGTCTCTCGTTTGCAATCTGGAACGCGGCAGCGCGGGTACTGCAGGGCTCCCATATTTCCAAACGCAATATATCCATAAATAAAAAGTAGTTCGCCATCTAAAGGCCTGTCCGTAGAGTCCTCCAGATGCCTGAACTCGCCATCATCTTTGCCGGCTTTGCCGTCGGACTCATCGTCGGTCTCACCGGCGTGGGCGGCGGTTCGCTGATGACGCCGATCCTGATCTTTTTCTTTGGGGTGAAGCCTTACATGGCGGTGGGTACCGACCTGCTGTTCGCCGCCTTTACCAAAATGGGTGGCACCGTCAGCCTGGCCCGGCAGCGGTTGGTACCCTGGCGGGTGGTCGGACAGCTCTGCGCCGGCAGCATTCCGGCAGCTCTGGCCACGTTGTGGATGCTCCACACGCTGGGCCCGGCCAGCCCGGCGGTCCAGACGCTCATGACCAGTACGCTCGGGGTCGCCTTGCTGCTGACCGCAGCCGCCATGCTCTACAAGGCGGCGCGCGGCCGGCAGGCGCCGCGTTCACTGGCCGAAGATGGCTGGCAGGAGGCCACCAAGGCACGCCATTGGTCGCTTCCCGTTCTGTTCGGAGCGGCCATCGGAACCCTCGTCACGCTTACATCGGTTGGTGCAGGGGCCATTGGCGTTTCGGTGCTGTTGCTGCTGTTTCCTTTGTTGCCGCTGCCGCGCATCGTCGCTGCCGACATCGCTTATGCCGTGCCCCTGACGCTGGTGGCCGGCCTCGGCCATGCCAGCCTGGGTTCGGTGGACTGGCCTTTGCTGGCCAAGCTGCTGGCCGGCTCGCTGCCCGGCATCTGGCTGGGCACCCGGTTGATGCGCCACACCCCTGAACGCCTTGTGCGTTCCGCCCTGTCGCTGCTTCTGGCTTACGCGGGCTTGAAGTTGATGGCGCTCTGACCCCTCAAGACACCAATCCTTACCGAGACCCGCACGATGTACCAGTACTCCGAGTTCGACCAGCAGTTCGTCCGCCTGCGTGCCGCCCAGTACCGTGACCAATTGTCCCGCTGGCAGGCTGGCAGTCTCAAGGAAGACGAGTTCAAACCCTTGCGGCTGCAAAACGGCTGGTATGTGCAGCGCTTTGCACCGATGCTGCGTGTGGCTGTGCCCTACGGAGAAATCAGCAGTCGTCAGTTGCGAACACTCGCCCGAATCGCCCGAGAGTTCGACCACAAGGAGGCCAACGACCTGTCGCGCGCCGACGCTGGCCTGAGCGACGTGCCCACCCTGCCCGACCGCACCGCACACTTCACCACCCGCTCGAACGTGCAATACAACTGGATTCCTCTGGCGCGGTCGGCCGACGTCATGGACCTCCTGGCCGAGGTGGGCATGCACGGCATCCAGACCAGCGGCAACTGCATCCGCAACATCACCACCGATGCGCTCGCCGGCGTTGCCGTCGACGAGGTGGCAGACCCGCGCCCTTTCGCTGAAATCCTGCGCCAGTGGAGCACCCTGCATCCCGAATTCGCCTTCCTGCCGCGCAAGTTCAAGGTGGCCATCACCGGTGCGCGCGAGGACCGTGCTGCCACGCCCTGGCACGACGTGGGCTTGCGCCTATGGCACAACGTTGATGGCGATCTTGGTTTTCAGGTGCGTGTTGGTGGCGGCATGGGGCGCACGCCCATCATCGGCACCGTGATCCGCGAGTTCCTGCCCTGGAATCAGATCCTCAACTACCTGGAAGCCGTGGTGCGCGCCTACAACCGTTTCGGCCGGCGCGACAACATCTACAAGGCCCGGATCAAGATCCTGGTCAAGGCCGAGGGCCAGGCGTTCATCGATGCGGTGGAGGCCGAATACGCGGACATCGTGGCGAAGGACGGTGCGCCGCACACCATCACCCAGGCCGAACTCGATCGGGTCAGTGCCCATTTCGCGCAGCCCAACCTCCATTGCGACCGCAAGAGCGCCGACGCCAAGATTGCGCACATCCTGAAGGCCGCCGCCGAAGACGATGTGGAGTTCAGCCGCTGGCTCACCCAGAACGTGAAGCCACACCGCAACCCCGATCTGCGCGCCGTGACGCTTTCGTTCAAACGCTTCGCGCAGGCTCCGGGTGACGCCACTGCCGAACAGCTGGAGCGCGCAGCCGATCTTGCCGAACGTTTCTCTGCGGGCGAAGCCCGTGTGACGCACGAACAAAACCTGTTGTTGCCCTGGGTGCGCTGCGACCAGTTGCCTGAACTGTGGCGAGAAGCCCGCCGGCTGGGCCTGGCCAAGCCCAACATCGGCCTGCTCACCGACATGATCGCCTGCCCCGGCGGCGACTTTTGCGATCTGGCCAACGCGCGCTCGCTGCCCCTGGCCCAGGCCATCCTGAGCCGCTACACCGATCTGGACGAATTGCACGACCTCGGCGAAATCGACCTGCACATCAGTGGCTGCATCAATTCCTGTGGCCACCACCACAGCGGTCACATCGGCATCCTCGGCGTGGACAAGGATGGTCAGGAGTGGTACCAGGTCACGCTCGGTGGTTCGGATGGATCACGCCTTTCGGGCGATGCCCAGCCGGGCAAGGTTATCGGCCCGTCATTCGCGGCCAGTGAAGTTCCGGATGTGATCGAAGCCCTGCTCGAGACCTACCGGACCGCCCGCCAGGCGGACGAAACCTTTGTCGCGACCCTGCGCCGTACCGGTGTCGACCCCTTCAAGACTGCTGCCAATGCGGTGCGGACCCACACCGCACGCGCCACCGCCTGAGGACTTCACCATGCCTTCCACAATTCAACTCTTCAGCGCTGAAACCTTTGTTCAGCCCGACGATTCTGGGGTTGTTCTTGTCCTCGCCAACCACGAAGATCCGCGTGAGACCCGTCTGGAGGGAGTCACTGCGGTTGAACTGCAATTCCCGAAGTTCAGCGACGGACGTGCCTTCAGTCAGGCATTCCTGCTGCGGCGCCGGCTTGGCTTCACCGGACACATCCGTGCGACGGGTGACGTTCTGATCGACCAGCTGCTGCAGATGCAGCGCAGCGGCTTCACCCAGGCGGTGCTCCGGACAGACCAGAACCTGGCACACGGGCAGGCGCTGCTGACCCACTACGCCGCCTTCTACCAGGGCGACGCCTTGCGACCGGAACCCCGCTTCGCAGCCGCCTGAGCGCAGAGAACGCACCCCATGAACGCCATCGACCTCTACGACCGGCCATCGTCCAACTTCGCTGCCAAGGTGTCCCGCGGCATTTCGCTGCTGCAGGAATCGGCGGCGGCCCTGCCGCGGATCACCCAGGCCTCCAGCCTGGGAGCAGAAGACATGGTCGTGACCCACTTGATGCATATGGCCGGCATTCAAGCCAGCGTCTTCGTGCTGGACACCGGAAAGCTGCACGCCGAAACCCTCTCCCTGATTCCGCGCATCGAACAACGGTACCGCGTCAGCGTACAGGTGTACCGGCCCAGGCAGGAATCGGCGATCCACTTCGTTCGCAAGAACGGCGAAGACGCGATGTACCAGAGTATCGAGCTGCGCAAGGCCTGCTGCGACATCCGGAAGATGGAGCCGCTGTCCCGCGCCCTGGCCGGCCAGGACGGCTGGATTACCGGGCCTCGTCGAATGGACTTGGGGCGATGTCTGGCACTTCATCGCCTTGCACGGCGTTGCGTACAACGAACTGCATGACCAGTTTTATCCGAGCATCGGCTGCGCACCCTGTACCCGTGCCATTGCTGTGGGCGAAGACTTTCGCGCTGGCCGCTGGTGGTGGGAGCAGGAAAGCGCCAAGGAATGTGGTCTGCACGTGCAGTCCGCCGTATCCCCCATCACCTCCCCGATTGCCCCGACTATCGAACGGACTCCGTCATGAATGCCCGCACCGAACCCGCCGTCATCCAGGCGGCACTGGAACACGCCAGCGAACACCATCTCAGCAACGCCCATCTGGACGCGCTGGAGGAAGAGACCATCTACATCCTGCGCGAGGTGGCCGCTGCTTTTGAACGTCCCGCGCTGCTGTTTTCGGGTGGCAAGGACTCGCTGGTGATGCTCCGCTGCGCCGAGAAGGCATTTGGTGCCGGGCGAATTCCGTACCCGTTGCTGATGATCGACACGGGACACAACTTCCCGGAAGTCACCGACTTCCGCGATTTCCGTGCCGCGGAGTTGGGTGCTGAACTGATCGTTCGCAGCGTCGAAGACTCCATGGCGCGCGGCACGGTCAGGCTGGCACATCCCGGCGAGAGCCGCAACGTGCACCAGTCAGTCACCCTGCTGGAGGCGATCGAAGAATTCCGCTTCGACGCCTTGATCGGCGGTGCCCGTCGCGACGAGGAAAAGGCGCGGGCCAAGGAACGCATCTTCAGCCACCGCGACAGTTTCGGCCAGTGGCAGCCCAAGGCGCAGCGCCCGGAACTCTGGACCCTGTTCAACACCCGGCTGCAGCCCGGCGAGCACTTCCGGGTGTTCCCGATCAGCAACTGGACCGAACTGGATGTTTGGCAATACATCGCGCGGGAAAACATCGCCCTGCCGTCCATCTACTACACCCATGCCCGCGAGGTGGTGGACCGTCGCGGCCTGCTGGTCCCGGTAACGCCGCTTACCCCGCCCCAGGACGGTGAAACCGTGCAGATCCGCCAGGTGCGCTTCCGTACCGTGGGCGACATCACCTGCACCTGCCCGGTGGAAAGCCTGGCTGCCCGTGCCGAAGACATCGTGATCGAGACCTTGTCCGCCGACGTCAGTGAACGTGGGGCCACGCGCATGGACGACAAGACTTCGGAAGCCTCGATGGAGAAGCGCAAGAAGGACGGCTACTTCTGAACTCGGCTTTGCTGCGAGCGCGTGTGGCGGGTCCACGGCGCCATTCACCGATCACCACCTCTTTGCGTAACCGCCATCATGACCACCAACACCTCCATCCGGCCTGCGACGGCCGATGCTTCTTCAACCGACACGCATGCTGCACTGCGGCTGATTACCTGCGGTAGCGTGGACGACGGCAAGAGCACGCTGATCGGCCGCTTGCTGGTCGACAGCAAGGCGGTGCTGCAGGACCATCTCGCGGGCGTTCAGCGCAAAGGCGAAACCGATCTTGCCCTGCTGACCGACGGCCTCTCCGCAGAACGCGAACAGGGCATCACCATCGACGTGGCCTACCGCTACTTCAGCACCGAATCCCGCAAGTTCATCATCGGCGACGCGCCGGGCCATGAACAGTACACGCGCAACATGGTGACCGCTGCCTCCAGCGCCGACGCGGCCGTGGTGCTGGTGGATGCCACCAAGCTCACCTGGCAGGACCCGTCCCTGGCGCTGCTGCCCCAGACCCGCCGGCACAGCCTGCTGCTGAAACTGTTGCGTGTGCCGTCGGTGGTGTTCGCTGTGAACAAGCTCGATGCCGTGGCCGACAGCACGCTGGCTTTCGCCCATGTGCGCGCCGCCCTGCAACGCTTCGCCGAAGCCGCCGGGGTGCCGGTCACTGCCGTGGTGCCTGTTTCCGCCTTGAAAGGCTGGAACGTTGTGGATCGCCCGGCCGAGGTGGGTTGGTGCGGCTACCAGGGACCTGCACTGCTGGAATTGCTGGAAGGGCTGCCCGTCACGCCCACCGACGTTGGCCTGCCGCTGGCACTGCCGGTGCAGTGGGTGGAAAAGTTCTCGTCTTCGTCCGACACCTCGCAGGGTCGGCGGATTTTCTGGGGCCGCGTTGCGGCAGGGAAGGCTACACCGGGGCTGCCGGTTCGCATCATGCCCAACGGACAGTCGGCCAAGATTGCCCAGGTGCTCAATCACGTGCGCACCCCCGGCAACGTGGCCGCAGGTCACAGTGCAGGCATCGTCCTGGACCGCGAGGTGGACGTGTCCCGTGGCGACTGGTTGTTGGCCGAGGCCATCGAAAGCACCACGACCCCCGCACGTTCGATCAGCGCCACCGTGGCTTGGCTCGATGACGAGCCGCTGGTCCCAGGCCGCGTGTACTGGGCGCTGCATGGCCACCGCTGGGTCAAGGCCAAGGTCAAGCGCGTGGTCCACCGGCTCGACATCCATACCCTGCAGGAGGAAGCTGCAGATCGGCTCGACCCGAACGCCATCGGCCTCATCGAACTCGCACTGCAGGAGCCCCTGGCCACCTTGCCGTTCAGCAATGCCCGTGCACTCGGTTCCATGGTGCTCGTGGACACCGCCACGCACAAGACCGCCGGCGCCGTGCTCGTCGAACAGGCATCTGCCTGACGGCCGCTTAACTTGCGTCAACGCCAGGGACTTGCCGAGGCGTTACCCTGCGCGAAACCCTAAAATCGAGCGTTTCATCGAACCCGCCCCAACACCATGACCCACGTCGTCACCGAATCCTGTATCCGCTGCAAGTACACCGACTGTGTGGACGTCTGCCCGGTGGATTGCTTCCGGGAAGGCCCCAACTTCCTGACGATCGACCCGGACGAATGCATCGACTGCGCGGTTTGCATCCCCGAGTGCCCGGTCAGCGCCATCTACGCCGAGGAAGACCTGCCAAAAGACCAGCTGCACATGACAGCATTGAACGCCGAGCTGGCGCGTCTGCCCGGCTGGAAGAGCATCACCAAACGCAAGGAACCGCTGCCGGATGCCGACGACTGGAAAGACCGTTCCGGCAAACTGCCAGAGTTGCAGCGCTGATTGCGATGGAGCCCCAGTTGTCCCAGCAGGTGGTGGACACGGCCAGTGCCCATGATGGCCCTATCGAAACCGATGCCGTGATTGTGGGCGCAGGCCCCGTTGGCCTGTTCCAGGTCTTCGAGCTGGGGCTGCTAGAAATCAAGGCGCACGTTGTCGATGCGCTGGCTTACCCCGGCGGCCAGCCGGTCGAGCTGTATCCCGACAAACCGATCTACGACATCCCTGCCATTCCGGTCTGCACCGGTCAGGAACTCACGGACGCCCTGCTGAAGCAGATTGAACCCTTCGGAGCCACGTTCCACCTGGGGCAGGAAGTCACCCGGCTGGAAAAGCAAGCCGACGGGCGTTTCCTGCTGGAAACTTCCAAGCGCACGCGTTTCCTGACCAAAACGGTCTTCATTGCTGCAGGTGTGGGCGCCTTCCAGCCACGCACGCTCAAAGTCGATGGACTGGAGCAGTTTGACGGTTCGCAGTTGTTCTATCGGGTTCGCCAGCCTGCCGATTTCGCACGCAAGAACCTGGTCATCGTGGGCGGTGGTGACTCAGCCCTGGACTGGGCGCTCAACTTCTCGCAAGAGGGTCCAAACCGGGCGGAAAGCGTCATCCTCATCCACCGCAGGGACGGGTTCAAGGCCGCGCCGTCCAGCGTATCGCGCATGCGGGAACTGTGCGACCGCCTGGAAATGCAGTTCGTCGTGGGCCAGGTGACGGGATTTGAAACCCAGCAGGGGCGCCTGACCCACCTCAAGGTGACCGGGCCGGATGCGGTCACCCGGCTGGTACCGCTCGATGTACTGCTGGTGTTTTTCGGCTTGTCGCCCAAACTCGGGCCCATCGCCGACTGGGGGCTGGAGATCGAACGCAAGCAGTTGGTGGTGGATACGGAAAAGTTCTCCACCAGCGTGCCCGGCATCTTTGCAGTGGGCGACATCAACACCTACCCTGGCAAGAAAAAGCTCATCCTTAGTGGCTTCCACGAATGTGCACTTGCCGCCTTCGGTGCCATGCCCATCATCTTCCCGGACAAGAAGGTGTTTCTCCAATACACCACGACCAGTCCCAAGCTCCACAAGGTTCTGGGCGTGGAGTCACCGGTTTTCGATTGAGCATGGGTTGAAGAAATTGAGAGCGCCTCCAAAATCGATCAAAACGGCGCTATAATTTGAGGCTGTTCCCTGATAGCTCAGTCGGTAGAGCGACGGACTGTTAATCCGCAGGTCCCTGGTTCGAGTCCAGGTCGGGGAGCCAA
>JALORL010000126.1 GCA_025458915.1 Hydrogenophaga sp. | reverse complement strand
ACCACGTCCTCCAGAGAATGTTCGTCGGCCCCGACCCACACCGGGGCACTGCCGCGCTCGAACACCACATCGGCGATGCCGGCATGCGGTGCATTGCTGGCCACCTGGGCCAGGAAGGCGTTGAGGTCGAGGGTGTCCAGCTGCAGCGGTGCAGCGCTGATGGCCTCGCTCGGCGACGCGGTGCCATACAGCACCCGCACCGCCTGCTGCATGCGCCGCACATAGCGGTGGCTGGGGTCCCGGGCATCCGGGTGCAGCACCATGAGGGACTGCAGCGGCGACATGATCTCGTGGCCCACGGCATGCCACATGTCGCGTTCCTGTTCGGCGCGGATGTGTTCGCGGCGCACGCCTTCTTTGACCCGCTCCAGCAGCGTGGCCAGCGTGTTGGCCAGAATGCCCAGCTCGTCCTTGCCGCCCAGGTCCTGCACATCCAGCTCGCCCAGGCGGCGGTCCACCTGCGGGTCCTGCATGTTGTAGCGCAGCGCGGCGGCGCGGCGCGTCAGCAGCGTGATGCGGCGCATCAGCCCCACCTCGATCAGCAGCCAGGTCAGCACAATCGCGGCCAGCATGGCGCCCACGTACCAGCTCAGGCGCGTGGCGGTGGCGCCCAGGTTGCGGTCGACGCTGGCGGGGTCGCCGCTCAGGGTGATGCGGTAGCGGCCCAGCGGCGTGCCCACCATGTCTTCGGCGGTGAGGGCCTGTGGCGGCCCACCGGATTCGGCGGTGGGCAGGCGCTGCAAGAGGCGCGTCATCCACGGCGCCACCACTTCGTCCGCGGGCGCCTGTCCTGCCAGCTCGGCCACCGGCAACGGCCCGGCCACCCGCAGCCGCTCGATGCGCAACCGCTCGCCCGGAGCCAGCGCCGCGCCCAGCTGGTCCAGCGCGAACGGCCGCAGTGCGTCGGCTTGCTGGCTGTCGAAGGCCACTGCATCCCCGTCGGCCAGCCATTGCAGCCGCACCCGCGTCTGCGCCAGATTGCTCGGTGGCCAGGGCGCGCGCTCTTCGGCAAACAGCCGGGCCCGCCAGGCCTCCACCGGCAGGCGGATCGACACCAGCGAGCGGCGCCGGCATTCGGGCAGGGTTTCGCTGGCGTCGGCGCAGTCGGCGTCCTGCCAGAGCCAGCCGCGGAAGTCGCGCACCGGGCGGGCCAGCCGGTTGAGCGCATCGCCGTCGCCGGCAAACCCGGTGAGCCTCCCGCGCAGGCCCGCGCGTCCTGCATCGACCGGCACCCCGCGCCCGGCCTCGAACGGGGCCATCCAGTCGTGCGTCTGACCATCGACCGTGAGCGTGATGCGCGCACGGCTGACCGCCAGCAGGTCGGTCTGACCGCGTGCGCGTGGCTGCGCGGGCGGCAGGTCGAGGTCGGCCACCAGATACAGGAAGCCGCCGGCATAGGCCCGGCTGCCCACGGCCACGCACAGTTGCTGGCCGTCGGGCCAGCGGATGGCGCAGCCGCTCATTTCCACCGCCTGCCGCGCCTTGAACGGGTCGTCGAAATCCAGCGCCGAGAACGGCAGCACCACCGGGCCGATGTCGCCCTCGGCCAGTGGCGGGTTCTGGGCATTGATCAGCGCCAGCTGCCCCGTGGGGTGGCGCAGTTGCGCCGCCAGCGCCCCCAGCCGCTGGTGAAACCCGGCCTCATAGCGCTCGCGCCCGCGCTGGCGCTCCTCCATCAGCAGCGACACCGCCAGCGCCAGTGTGGCCAGCCCCAGCAACACGAACGCACCGTGGAAAACGATGCGCCGCCGGAACGCCGCCAGCGGCAGGCGCGGCAGCGCCAGCGGGGGCAGGGAAGGGACGTCGAGCGGACCGAGTTTCATCGTGCCCAGCGGAATCCGCGCATCGGCACGTTCTCCACCGCATTGAAGCTCGGGTCCACGTCGCGGAAGGCGTCGCGGATGCTGCTCACGTGCTTGCGCACGTTGTCGCGGTTGCGCCCGCTCTTCACCACCTCGAACAGCTCTTCATAGCTCACCACCTCGCCCTTGCGCTGCACCAGCGTGGCCAGGATGCGCTGGGCCGTGAGCGGCAGGTTGATGCGCTGGCCGCGCCAGGTGGGGCTGCGCTGCCACAGCGGGTCCAGGCAGAGTTCGTCGGCCGGTGGTGGAACGCTTTCGCTGCGGCGCTGGCGCGCGGCGCGCAGGATGTCCAGGAACGTTTCGACGAACTCGGCTTCCTCGAAGGTGGTTTTCTGCAGATAGTCCCAGGCGTCCAGCGCCTTCATGATGCTGCGGTACAGCGCCGCCGGCATGGCCGAAACCACCAGCACCGGCGTGCCCTGGTGCAGCTTGTTGATGGTGTTGATGATGGCCACGCCGGCGTGCCGCTCGCGGCCGAGTTCGATGTCCAGCACCACCAGGTCGTAGCGCTCGCGGGCCAGCGCGGCTTCGGCGCTGTCGCGGTCGAACCACTGGTCGATGCGCAGTTCGGGCCGGGCGGCGCGGATCCAGCCGCACAGCTGGTGGCTGGTCGGTCGGTCGTCTTCGATCACCGCCACTTTTTCCATGCGCGGATTATCCGGGCCGCCCCCGGTCCGGCCTGTGAGTTTTTCTTCCGGGGCCGGAGCGAAGACGGGCGCGCCGCCCCTGTCGGCTTCCGGGCCTCTTGCGGACCATGGCTGGTATGGCGCTGCCCGATGGGGGCGGCGCCGCACCCCGCAGGAGCCACACCATGTCCATTCTTGAAACCCTGTCCGGCGCGTGGCGCCGGGTGCGGGGCCTGTCCAACCCCTCCGAAGTGCCCGGCTTCGATACCGCCACCGATGCGTCCGCCGCTGCCGGACCCGCCGGCCCGGCGCCACGCCCGATGCGGCAACTGCCGCCCCTTCCGCGGGTGGATCTTCAACCGCTGATCTACGCACTGCTGGTGGCCAGCGTGGCGATTGGGGCGGTGTGGGTGATCGTGAAGTTCCCGCCGGTGCAGCACCTGCAGCCGGGCGAACTGGCGGTGCGCAGCAACCAGCTCACGGGCAGCACCAGCGTATGGCGCAGCGGCAGTCTTTGGGCCTGGCCCGGCGTGCACCGTGTGACCGTGCACCACCTCGGCGACCGGTACTGGGAAGCCACCGCCATGGCCCGTGCCGATGGCCCGGAGCCGGCGCAGACCGTGGAAGGCCTGTCCATCGGCATCGCGCTCAAGCTGCGCTACGCCATCGACCCCGCGCAGCGCTCCGGCGCGCAGCTGCTGGGTCTGCCCGCTGATCTGGACCGGCAGGTGGTGGCACCGGCGGTGCAGGCCACGGTGTACCGCATCGTGTCACGGCACACGGTGCGCGAGGTGTTCTCCAGCAAGCGCACCGAGATCGAGGCCACGCTCAGCCGCGAGATCGGCGCCCTGCTGGCGCGCGATGGCGTGGTGCTGCGTTCGCTGCACCTGGGGCAGATCGACCTGCCGGCCGACTACCGACGCGGCATGGAAGGCCTGCTCACCGAGGGCCTGGAGGCGGAAAAGATGCGCTACACGCTGGAGCTGCGCGAAAAGCAGGCGCGCGAGGACGCGCTGCAAGCCAACGCCGAGAAGGTGCGGCGCGAAATTGCCGCCGAGGCTGCCGCGCGTGAACAGATCATCGCCGCCAAGGCGCAGGAAGAAGCAATGAAGCATGTGCTGCCGTTCAAGCAGCGCCAGATCGAGCAGCGCAAGCTCGAAGCCGAAGCCGCCCGCGTGCAGCGCGTGCAGCAGGCCCAGGCCAGTGCCGAGGCGCGGCAGATCGAGTCCCAGGCCGAGGCCGACGCGCGGCGCAAGCTGGCCGACGCCGAGGCCTACCGCCAGGCCAGCCTGGGCAAGGTGCAGGCGGAACAGATGGCGGTCGAGGGCGCGCTGCTCACCCGCCACCCGCTGCTGATCCAGAAGACCATGGCCGACCGCCTGAGCGACAAGGTGCAGGTGATCATCGCCGCCCCGCCGCAGGCCGGCGGCTTCATTGGCGACGGGCTTCTGGGCACGTCCGGTGCATCCGGGAATGCCCCGGCGCCCGGCCGGCAGGTCACGTATTTCGAAGCCGAACCGCGTGTGGCGGAGCAGTGATGGCGTTGCGGATGGGATGCGCCCCGGCGCAAAGGAGTGGGATCATGCAATCGTTGGTGTCCTGGGGGTTGGCTGCGGGTCTGGCGTTGGCGCTCGGCCTGACTTGTGTGGTGTCGATGGCCGCTGCGCCGGCCGGGGCGCAGACCGCGCCAGCGGTGGCGCTGGTGGTGGCGGACAACGTGCCGCTGCGCGCCGCGCCGCAGGCATCGGCTGCGAGCAACAGCCTGCTGTGGCGGGGCGAGTGGCTGGAGGTGCGTGGCGAGCGTGGCGACCACCTGCAGGTGTGGGACCACCACCGCGAGCGCGGCGGCTATGTGCACCGCGAACAGCTGCACCCGCTGGGCACGGCCGCAGCCGACGCGCCTGGTCTGTACGCCCTGCTGGCGTTCGTGAGCGAACAGCCTGGCGCGGAAACCCTGGGCCTGGCGCTGGCCGCGGCGGTGGTGCACGCGCTGCCGGCGCAGCAGCTCAACGGCCCCATGGAGGCCTCGGTGCTGGACGCGGTAGGGCGCCTGGCCGAACGTCTGGGCGCCCGCGCCAGCCGCGGTGCCGGCTCCAGCGCCCGTGCCCAGAACACGCTCACTGCCCACCTCGACATTGCGGCCCGCCAGGGCGTGCGCTTCCACAGCGTGGCCGCTGGTGAGGCTGTGGTGCTGTGTTACGACGGTGAGGCCCACCGCCGCCTGCTGGCCCACGCCCATGCCACGCCGGAACAACGCGCCCGGGCCGCGCTGGCGCTCACCCGCCCCGACTGCGTGGCCGAGCCGGTGCGCCCGGCCGAACGCGAAGCCCTCGATCGCCAGCGCGATGACTGGCTGAGCCAGGTGCCCGCCGACCAGCTGTCGCCGCACTGGGCCGCACGGCTGCAGGTGCGGCAGGCCGAAGTGCTGAGCCGACTGGCCTTTGCGGCGGCCCGGCGCGGCGATGCAGTGGCCGCGCAGGCCGCCGCCCGCCTGTCGCTGGACGCATTGGCGGCGGTGCAACCGGCCGAGCTGGGCGAGTCCGGGCTGGCGCAACTCCGCGCTGCCGCGCTGCGTGTCAATGCCGTGCGCTGGGCGGCCGTGCCCGGTGCGATGGAATGGCCCGTGGGTGTGCCGCTGCGGCTGGAAAACCGCCCCGACGGCCAGACCTGCGTGCGGCTCGTGGAAACGAAAGCAGAAAAGGCGGCGCGTCCCGACACTGCCCCCGAACGCACGCTGGCCGAGCGCTGCACGTGGGGCCAGGTGTGGCCCGCCTCGGCCCAGCGCAACCGCGAGCGCAACGCCATCGTTCTGGCGGTTCAGCCGCTGGACGGCTGGCGCGAGCTGTGGGTGTTCCGCCAGACCGCCCAGGGCTGGCAGGTGCTGGTGCAGCCGCCCGCCGCGCTGCTGCCCGGGGTGGGCCATGCCGAGTTCGCGGGCTGGGTGCCGGGTGGTCAATCGTTCCTGCTGGCCCGCGAGGCCGAGGCCGAAGACCGCCGCATCCGCCGTTTTGAAGTGGTGGCGCTGGACACGCTCACGCCCAGCCGCACCGCACTGCACGCCGATGCCCTGGGGGCCTTCAACCGCTGGGCGGACGCCCGCTGGAAGCGGGAATCGCTGGCGCTGCGCTGACGGCGGGGTTCCGGCCGCGGGCGACAGGCGGCGCAGCGCGGGCCCTCAAGAAACTGCCGTACCGGCCGATAGCACCGTGTAACCCCTCCATCCACCGCCGCAGGCCTGCACCATGTCCCTGGCTCCCCTTACCGGTTCCGCCGCCTCGGCTGCGCTCAGCGGGCTGCGGGCCGCCCAGCGCCAGCTCGACACCAGTGCCCACAACGTGGCGAATGGGTTGACGCCGGGGTTCCAGCGCCAGCGGGTCGAGCAGACCGCGCAACCCACGCCCGGCGGCGTGCAGACCACCGTCCGGCAGGACGCCCAACCCGGCACGGCGGGCAGCTTCGGACACCTGGCCGAGGACCTTGTCGACCAACGCATGGCGCTCTACAGCTTCCAGGCCAACCTGAAAACCGTGCAGACCCAGGACGAGATGCTGGGCAGCCTGCTCGACACGCGCGCCTGAGCCACAGCGCTCCGGGTTGCACCCCAGGGGCCTTTCGGCCTGTGGCACAGTGGCCGCCTGTGCCATACCCCCGAAAGGAGACAAAACCATGATGCAAACCGCTGTTGTCACCGGTGCCGGCAGCGGCATTGGCCGTGCCTGTGCCCTGGGCCTCCTGGCCGAAGGCTGGCAGGTGGCCTTGCTGGGCCGCCGTGCCGACGCCCTGCAAGCCACAGCCGACGCCGCCGGCGAGAATGCCTCCCGGGCCCTGGTGCTGCCCTGCAACGTGGCCGACGATCAGGCCGTGGCCGCTGCCTTCAACGCCGTGCAGCAGCGCTTCGGCCGGCTCGACCTGCTCTTCAACAACGCCGGCGGCGGGCTGGGTGCCAAGACCCCCGACCTGGTGAGTGCCGAAGAATGGCGCCAGGTGGTGGACGTGAACCTCAATGGCGCCTTCTACTGTCTCTCCAACGCCTTCCGCCTGATGCGGGCACAGACCCCCATGGGCGGCCGCATCATCAACAACGGTTCCATCTCGGCCTACGCGCCGCGCCCCGGCTCCATGGCCTACACGGCCACCAAGCACGCGGTCAGCGGCCTGACCAAGACCGCCTCCCTGGACGGACGCCCATTCAACATCGCCGTGGGCCAGATCGACATCGGCAATGCTGCCAGCGAACTCACCGCGCGCATGGCCGAGGGGGTGCCGCAAGCCGACGGCAGCATCCGCCCCGAGCCACGCATGGACCTGCAGTCGGTGGTGGACACCTTCATGGCCATGGCGCGCCTGCCGCTGTCGTCCAACGTGCTGTTCACCACCGTCATGGCCACCAACATGCCCTACATCGGCCGGGGTTGA